>CAZPQT010000041.1:0-2380 GCA_964589195.1 uncultured Candidatus Saccharibacteria bacterium | reverse complement strand
TGGGCAAAAGTAGGTAGCTCCCTTAAGAGAGCGACAATTTTTGGACTTTACTATACATGGTAAAAACCCTATAATAAGAGTAATTATTATAGGGTTTTTATTATGACCAGACGCACTACCAAAAAATTAATTATTACTTTAATCTTCTTCCTTATTTTATCTGGTTTCGGTTTTTTAGTTTATTATCTTAGTCAACCGGCCCCTTCTTGCTCTGATGGAATTCAGAATCAGTCAGAAGAAGGAATTGACTGCGGGGGACCTTGTCCGCCTTGCCAATTAGTTTACATTAAAGACATCGAGGTCTTATGGACTAAGGCCGTGGCCAGCCAAGATAATTTTTATGACTTAGTTGCTCAAATTAAGAATCCCAATCCGAATTACGGCAGCGGTCAAATCCCTTATCAATTTGAACTTTATGATTCTAAAAATAATCTGATTAGTCAATCAAAGGGTTCAACTTTTATTTTACCCAACCAAACTAAATATCTTCTTCAAATTAAGATAGCCAGTCCGCGGCCAATTAGTCAGCTTAAGCTCTCTTTCAATGAAATTGAATGGCAAAAAATAGAGGACTATCAGCCTCCCCAATTATTTATCCAGCAAAAGGAATATCGTCTTTTATCAAGTCAAGAACTGGGCTTTAGTCAGGTCAAGGGTATTTTAATTAATAAAACCAATTTTGATTTTGATAAGATATCTCTTGATATACTGCTACTTGATTCCTTTCGGCAATTACTGGCTGTTAATGCCACGGAAATAAGAGCTTTGTCAGCTGGTCAGGAACGTGACTTTGTTGCTACTTGGTTCAAAAAAATAACTGGCCAGGTGGCTTTTGTCGAAGTAGAGGCAGAAACCAATATTTTTGACCCGAGTAATTTCTTGCCGCCGGAAAAAGAAGAGCCGGAAAAGTTTCAGGAATATTAAGTTGTCCTTAGAAGTAAGACTTCTAATCGCTCTCAGGATTTAAGGGCGAATCTCCTGAATCTACCAGTATGTATAATCACCTCAAAAAACTTGACTGGTCTTTAATTATTATTGTCCTGCTCCTTTCAGGGGTAGGGCTTTTGACTATTTATAGCATTGGTTCTCCTGAATCACTGGTTTTTTTGAAAAAACAAATTCTTTTTCTTGGCTTGGGTCTTTTGTTAATGTTTGGTTTAAGTTTTTTTGATTATCGTGTTTTCAAAAATTATTCATCTATCTTGGTTATTCTTTATCTGCTTTCTTTGTTTTCCTTATTTTTTGTCTTATTTTCTCAAGAAATTAGAGGGGTGACTAGTTGGTTCCGCTGGGGTGGCTTAAGTTTTGGACCAATAGAATTTATTAAGATAGTTATTATTCTGCTCTTGGCCAAGTATTTTTCTTTACGCCACATTGAAATGTATCGGGTTCGTCACCTGATTGTCTCGGGAATATATATTGGCTTGCCAATTTCTATAATTATTCTTCAGCCAGATTTCGGTTCAATTTTAGTTTTATTTAGTATTTGGTTTGGTCTGATTATGGTAGTCGGTATTAAACTTCGTCATCTTTTTATTCTCTTCCTGATTGCCATGCTTCTTTTTATCGGCAGTTGGTTCGGTTTTTTAAAAGATTATCAGAAAGAGAGAATCTTTACTTTTTTTGATCCCCAGGAAGATCCCTTGGGTCGGGGATACCATATTAGTCAATCATTAATTGCCATTGGTTCAGGTGGTTGGTTTGGCCAGCGATTAGGGGCTGGTTCTCAGGCCGGTCTTAAATTTTTGCCCGAACAACACACCGATTTTATTTTCGCTACTTTTGCTGAACGAAGGGGATTGGTTGGCGTTCTTCTCTTGCTAACGCTTTTTGCTCTTTTGCTCTGGCGAATCATTAAAATTGCCTCAATTTCTCTTAATAATTTTTCTCGACTCTTTGCCATTGGCTTAGCTGTAATGCTTTTTACCCAAATAGTTATTAATATCGGTATGAATATGGCTCTTCTGCCGATTACTGGTTTAACTTTACCTTTAATTAGTTACGGCGGCAGCAGTTTAATCAGTATATTTTTAGGTTTAGGTATTTTGCAAAGCATTAAAGCAAGAAGTTAAAAACTTGAGAGCGGCGTTGGGAGTGAGACTTCCAAATTTTGCTCTAACAAAAATCTCGTGATATTCGTCACGAGATTTTTTGTTTGGGAGTCAAAAGCGACTGTCCTTCAAGCTCCAAGGACAGTCCTTGATTCAATTACTTAAAACACATCTATTTTTCTTTTTGCTTGTTTGGCTCTACTTAAATCCAGGCGCCTCAAAAAAGCTTCTATTTGGTCAATCCGGTAAATGCGGTAATTATTAGCCGGATGACGATAAGGTTTTAAAATCCCTCTCCTATCCCAGTTTCTTAAGGTTAGGGGAGTGAC
>CAZPQT010000040.1:0-2505 GCA_964589195.1 uncultured Candidatus Saccharibacteria bacterium | reverse complement strand
TGGCGGAGAGGGTGGGATTCGAACCCACGGTCGCCTAAGGCGACAATGGTTTTCGGGACCATCCGATTAAACCGCTCTCGCACCTCTCCTTAATGCCTAAATTACCATTTTTGAATGCTTTGGTCAAATAAAAAACAACCGCCAATTTCAGAGCGGCCGTTTTGTTAAACATCTAAAAAACAGAATTTACATCTTTTTGATTCTTTGGGCTATTTTTTGGACTTTTGTTTTCCAATCACCATCTGTTTCTATTTCAGTAAAGAAGGGGATACGCAGCTTGCGGAGAATGAACCGGCCGCCTTCCTTTGCTTCCCAGCGATAATGATGAGGCGTTCTTCGCCACATCTCTCGTACAGCAATAGTATTAGTTTTGAAAAGGTCGTGATTAGGATTATATTTCGCTTTTATCAATCGTTCTATCATAACATCTCTGTCAGCAACAGTTCGGAGATAAAGAACGCGTCCTTGGACTTTTTTAACCTTTTCTTCTAAGCTTTTTCTTTTTTGAGAATCAACGAAATCACTCTCTAAAATAACATTGCCTCCCTTCTTGAGTACATAGATAGCCGCTCGCTGAGAAATACTTCTTATCTGACCATAATCCTGGTTTTGTTTTCTTAGAGCTATTCTAATGTCGTCAGCCGCAATAATTGTCGCGCCAGTTAATTTGGATAATTCACTGGCTAAAAGCTCTCTTCCTGAGCCAATTAGACCAACCATAGCCACAACTATTGGCTTCTTTGTCCTCCGCTGAATAATTTTTAACCGACCGATGAAATTATCAGCTACTTGTCTGATAATTTTTTGTTTTTTCATATTGACCTCCTTTATTTTGTTAATTTATCTCTATTTTACCTCTTAAATATTCCATTTGTCAATAGTGGGCGGTGGAGGATTTGAACCCCCGACCTTCTCGGTGTAAACGAGACGCGCTAACCAACTGCGCCAACCGCCCCTATTATTTCTTTTGATACTTATAATCAATTCCGCCGGCCCGCAGATTTCCATGAAATCCCCGCAATTTTTTAACCGGGAAACGTTCTTTAAATTCCTTTAGTCTATTCTGAACTGCTTTTTCGGCGTCAATATCAACCATATTGGCCAGTTTTAAAACAAGATAGAGCAGGTCGCCAATGCCGTCATCCATATCTTCTCTGCTTTGACCAATAACTTTTTTGAGCATCTGCTTGTCTTTGTCTTTTCCCAGATGTTTGACAATATTCCAAACCTCATCAACTTCTTCATGGATATTCAAAAGGACATCATACAGATGGTCCTCATTCCATTTCCTGGCCTTAATAAATTTTTCCACCTCTTTTTGGAGTTTATCCATAGTGCCCAGGGCGGGACTCGAACCCGCATGCCCTTACGAGCACAGCTCCTCAAGCTGCCGTGTATACCAATTCCACCACCTGGGCTTTTATTTTTTCGGTTTTTCCACAATTTCCTTGAGCCGGGCGGCTTTAGCTGACTTGTAGCGGATGTAGTAAAGTTTAGCTCGCCGGACTTTGCTTTTTTTAACTACTTCTATTTTTTCAATGACTGGCGAATGAACGGGGAAGATTCTTTCCACGCCAACTCCCTGACTAATTTTCCTGACCGTAATCATTGAATTAATCCCTCGGCCGTGTTTTTTAGCAATAACTAAACCTTCAAAGATTTGGATTCTTTCTTTGTCGCCTTCTTTGATTTTTTGATGAACCCGGACTGTATAACCGGGTCTAATTTCCGGCAAATCCTTTAATTGTTTTTTATTAAATAAATCAAGTTTGTTCATAGTAGGTTAGTAGATTAGGGACTGTCCCTATAACTTCTTTCAAATCTTTGGGCAGCTCCGATTTAAACTCCATCATCTTACCATCAGGTAATTGAAACTTCAAGTAAGCGGCGTGGAGAAATTGTCTATTTAAATTTTCCGGCCAGGGCTGTCTTTTAAATTTATACTGTTTATCGCCAGCAATCGGATGACCAATAGAAGCTAAATGTACTCTGATTTGATGGGTCCGCCCGGTCTTAAGTTCGACTTCTAATAGGGTATAGTCCTTGAAGCTTTTTAATACCTTATATTCAGTCCAGGCCTTTTTGGCTTGAGCATCCAATAAAGCGCTTCTTTTGCGATGGTCTTTTTTAGATAAACTAATTGCTTTGGTAATAATGCCTTTTTTATCTTTGACTTGGCCAATAACTAAAGCTAAGTATTTTTTAATAACGCGCCGCTCTTGAAATTGATTTTCCAAAAAAATAAATGCCGCATTATTTTTCGCCGCCATCATCAAGCCAGAAGTATCCCTGTCCAACCGATGAACAATGCCCGGCCGCAACGGGTCCTCGCCAACATTTTTAATTTCTGGGTAGCGGGCGATTAACCCATTAACCAAAGTATCGTCTTGTTCTGGATTAACAGGATGAACAGTCAAGCCAGCCGGCTTATCAATGACAATAATATCTTTATTTTCAAAAACAATCTTTAACTTGATAGATGAATTTGCCTTAAGCGACATGTGG
>CAZPQT010000039.1:0-2857 GCA_964589195.1 uncultured Candidatus Saccharibacteria bacterium | reverse complement strand
GGCGCTTTATAATTTCAGGACTCTATTGGAAGCGGTGTCCTGGGCTGCGCTATTAAAAAAGAATAAATTCTATATTTTTTAAGAGCGGAATCTACGCTCTCTTAGTCCAAAAGGACTAAGCATAAAAGAACGGACAAAGAACAGGATAATTTAATTATATAAACCCCAAGCCCTATGTCAAGAGAAGGTTATCCACACAACAAACTAATCGTCATTCTCGGACCAACTGCTTCGGGAAAATCTGACTTAGCCATTAAATTAGCTAAGGAATTTTCCGCCAGAGGCGGACCAGCCTCTGATTGGAACGGCATTGAAATAGTTAGCGCTGATTCCAGACAAATCTATCAGGAAATGGACATTGGGACAGGTAAAATAGAGACGAGAAGGACTACCGAAATAAGGACTGTCTTACGAGGACAGTCCTTGAAACAAGGACTGTCTTACGAGGACAGTCCTTCCAACATCCCTCATTATTTAATTGATATCATTAAACCAAATCAAGAATTTACTTTAGCTCAATATAAAAAACTAGCCATCGAAGCTATTAAAGATATTCAAAAACGAGGCAAATTACCTTTCTTAGTTGGCGGCACTGGTTTGTACATCCAAGCTATCGTTGATAACTTACAAATTCCCAAAGTAAAACCAAACAAAAAATTAAGAAACAAATTAGAAAAATTAACCAATCAAGAATTATTCAAACAACTTAAAAAAATAGACCCATTGGCTGCCGCAACTATTGACCTTCACAATAAAAGACGTCTGATTCGCGCCTTAGAAGTTTGTTTAATTACTAAAAAACTTTTTTCTCAACAAAGAAAAAAAGGTCAACCGCTTTTTGATGTTTGCCAAATCGGCCTTAAAATAAATAAAAAAAACCTTGAAAAAAGAATTAACCAAAGGGTTGATAAAATGTTTAAAGCCGGCTTAGTTGAAGAAGTAAAAAAATTAACTCAAAAATATAGCCCTAATTTATCCTCAATGAGCGGTATTGGCTACCGGGAAATTATCCAAAGTTTTGAAAGCGACGCTTCCGGAATTAATCAAGCCAAAGAATTAATTAAACAACACAGCCGGCAATACGCCCGGCGCCAAATAACCTGGTTTAAAAGAGATAAACGAATTAACTGGGTTAAAAATTATAAAGAGGCAAAAAAAATAATTACTGAGTTTCTCTAAGCAGCTATCTTATTTCTTGACCCCTGGATAACGACTAACTAAGCCGTTATGTTTATTATTTCAACTCATTTTTCAAAATTTCGCCAACCATTTCTGGGTTGGCTTGGCCTTGACTGGCGGCCATGACTTGGCCAATCAAAAACTGCAAGGCATTTTCTTTACCTGATTGATAGTCCTTGACTGGTTGAGGATTCTTTTTAATCACCTGGCTAACTATTTTAATTAAGGCCGCCTCATCGCTAACCTGCCTTAATTTTTTATCCTCAACAATATGAGAAGGGTCAATGCCTGTCTGAAACATTTCCTGCAAAACTTTTTGAGCGGCTGAACTGGAAACTTCTTTTTGCTGGATTAAAGTAATAAATTCAGCGAAATTTTCCGGACTAATCTGACAATCCTCAATTTTTGTTTTACTGACTAACAATAACTTTTGCAATTCAGTCAAGAAATAATTAGCCGTTAGTTTAATCAAGGGTTGTTTATCACTAATCGATTTAATCTTCAGCCAGGTTTCTAATTCAGAAACAATCTGTTCAAAATAATCAGCCAAACCCTTACTGCCCACCAAGGTATTAATATCAGCTGGAGGCAATTTATATTCCCGACTAAATCTTTGACGTTTGACTTGGGGCAGTTCGGGCAGTTCGGTTGATAAGTGCTGACTAATGGAAGCCAGTTCAGTCAAGGGCGGCAAATCCGGTTCAGGAAAATAGCGGTAATCTTGAGCTTCTTCTTTAATCCGTTGAGAAAAAGTTCTTTGTTTGTTCTCATCCCATCCCCTGGTCTCTTGAACAACTTTCTGACCTGATTCTAATAAATCACCCTGTCTTTTAATTTCGTAATCAATGCTTCGTTCAACCGTCCGAAAAGAATTAAGATTTTTTATTTCTACCTTAGTGCCTAATTCTTTCTGGCCCGACTTTAAAGAAATATTTACTTCACAACGCATCTGACCTTTTTCCATATTAGCTTCAGAAACGTCTAAATAACGTAAAATCATTTGTAATTCTTCGCCAAACTGCCGGGCTTCTTGGCTAGAACTAATATCTGGTTCAGTGACTAATTCCATCAAAGGCACACCAGCTCGATTAAAATCAACTAAAGAATAATCAGCTCCAACTGGATGGACTAATTTACCTGTATCTTCTTCCAAATGAATCTCCCTAATTTTAATTTTAATGCCCCCGATTTCTAAAAAACCATTTGAAGATAAAGGCAAACCATATTGAGAAATCTGGTAATTTTTGGGTAAATCAGGGTAAAAATAATTTTTGCGGTCAAATTTTGAAGAATCGGGAATCTGACAATTTAAAGCTAAAGCAGTTTTAATAACAAATTCAACCGCTCTTTGATTAATCACCGGCAAACTACCTGGATGACCCAGGCAGATTGGACAAATATTTGTATTGGGTTCTTTAGCTTCCGGGTCATTAAAACAATCGCAGAACATTTTGCTCTCGGTTTTTAATTCAGCGTGTATTTCTAAACCAATAACTGGTTGGTATTTCATGAATTTATTTTTTAGCCGCTAAAACAACATTTTTTAATAAAAAAGCGACGGTCAGCGGGCCTAAGCCGCCCGGCACCGGCGTCAGCCAGGCCGCTTTCTCTTTAACGCTCTCATGGTCAATATCGCCGACTATTTTATTATCTACCCTTGATATACCGCCGTCAATTA
>CAZPQT010000038.1:0-2883 GCA_964589195.1 uncultured Candidatus Saccharibacteria bacterium | reverse complement strand
AGTAACCCCGCCAATGTGATATATTTGTATAAATTTGTAGATATTTGATAAAAAATAGCTTGTTTGAGCTGTTTTTTATTGCTTTTATTACCTTGCGAATATACAATTAAACCATGTCTATAAGAATAAGAAACAAGAACGCCATTCTGGAACTACTAAAAGATAAAGTTGATTTTGAAAAAATCACCCTAGCTGATGATTTAAAGCAGGATGATTTAACTAAAGAGATTTTATCAATAACATCTAGTCGAAACATACCGATTGAAAAACTACCTCGAAACAGAATGGGTAAAGGAAGAAGCGGGAAAAGCCAAGAAGTTTTGGTCGGTTTTCTTATCCCTAAAAATAATTGGTCACTTAACGATCTTTTAGATGACTTAACAAAAAAAGATCAAGATCCATTTTTTCTTTTAATTAACAGAGTTAAATATCCAAACAATATTGGATCTATAGCCAGAGCGGCATTTGCGGCTGGTGTAAACGGATTATTTTTTCAAGGAAACAAGAACGATTTTCTGAATGAAGAAACTCTTCATTTTTCCATAGGCGCTATTACCAGAATCCCTCTTGTTAAAATGAGTATTTTTGAAGCTTTAAAAGAATTCCGGAAAAATGGAATTAAAACCCTTTCCATTCAAATGAATGGTAAAACGTATTTTAATGAAAATCTCTCTGGTCCAATTGCTTTTGTTCTGGGCGCAGAAGGAAAAGGTATATCAGAGGAAATATCTAGTAAATGTGATGATAAAATATCCATCCCAATGCATAAGGGAATAAATTCGCTTAATGTTGCAACTAGTGCTGCTATTATTCTTTATGAAAAGATTCGACAGGAAAAATTAAATTCTCTGTCCAACTAAAATTCTCGTAAATAAGTCTAACCAATTTCCCCAAAAGTTTTCTTATTGACTCAAGTAACCCCGCCATCAATAAAAAAAACAGCCCATTTATCACCGGACTGTTTCTGTTTTAAAAACTTTTAAACCGCCTCTAAATCCTCTAAGGCGCGTTGGTATATTTCCACGGCTCGTTGGGCTTGAGAATGAGTCAACCGAGAATCCGGTTCATGGACAATTTGATTGCGGAGTTTGTGAGCCTGCCAAACTTCATCAAGATTAGCTGTTTGGGCTGGGGTCAGCTGTTTTAATCTTTCTCCCATATCCTCACCTTGATAGCCAATTCTTTTGAGAATATCATCAAAAATATTATCTGCTTCAATCACGGCTAATTTATAACTATTCTCATCATCTTTGGCTAATTTGTCTAAAACTGATTGCCATTTTTTATTCAGGGCTTTTTTGGGTAAGCCCGGTGCGGCCACACTTTTTGTAACCATCTCTAAGGATTTTTTAAGTTGTTTCCTAAGTTGAAAAATTAAAATGATAGCCGCAATTAAAAACAGTAAGGAAATAATTAGGAAAATGACCTTGATAATAGAGATACTCTGGCTATCAGGAAAAGATAGATAAAGAGAAATATAATCGTAAAAATTAAACAGAGCGGTCCTCATATTCTTGAGCTATTTTAAGAATTTTTTCATCATCAAATTGTTGACCAATAATCTGCAAGCCGACTGGCAATTTGCCAACTTGACCGCAAGGAATAGAGATGCCCGGCAAGCCAGCCAAATTAAGAGAAGCTGTATAAATATCTGAAAGATACATAGCCACCGGGTCGTCTATTTTTTCACCCAGCTTGAAAGCCAGGGTCGGCGTCACCGGCGTCATTAAGACATCTACTTTTTCAAAGGCCTTGATAAAATCTTCCTTAATCAAGGTCCTTACTTTTTGGGCTTTAAGATAATAGGCCTCATAATAGCCAGCTGATAAAGTATAGGTGCCGAGCATAATTCTTCGCCTGACCTCATCGCCAAAGCCATGTTGACGAGTTTGTAAATAAACTCCCAAAAGGTCGCTCGCTTTTTTAGAAAGGCCGTATTTAATGCCATCGTAACGGGCTAAATTAGCCGAGGCCTCGGCTGGCTGGATGATATAATAAGCCGCCAAGGCATATTCTGTATGAGGCAAACTTACTTCCATAACTTGAGCGCCCATTTTTTCGTATTGGGAAATGGCCCTTCTAATTGTTTTCTCAACAGCCGGGTCAATACCTTTGATGAAATATTCTTTGGGCAGACCAATTTTTAAATCTTTGATTTGGAATTTGACTTTGGTCTTTTCTAATGGAGGATTTAAACTAGTTGAATCCATTCCATCTTTCCCTTTAATCAGCTCAAAAACTATCTGAACATCTTCCACTTTTCTGGCCATCGGACCAATCTGGTCTAAAGAAGAAGCAAAGGCGATTAAACCATAGCGGGAAATCCGACCATAGGTCGGTTTTAAACCAACTATCCCGCAAAGAGAAGCTGGCTGGCGAATAGAGCCGCCTGTATCAGCACCTAAGGCATAAATACATTGGTCAGAGGCCAGAGCGGCGGCGGAACCACCTGAACTTCCACCGGGCACCCGTTCTAAATCATGAGGATTCTTGGTTGGTCCAAAGGCGGAATTTTCCGTAGAAGAACCCATGCCAAATTCATCTAAGTTAGTTTTACCAACAATAATTGCCCCAGCTTGTTTTAGTTTTTTAATGACGGTGGCATCATAAGGAGCAATATAGTTTTCTAAAATTTTTGAACCGGCCGTGCATCTGATTCCTTCAATTAAAATAATATCCTTAACGGCCATTGGGATACCAGCCAGTAGCCCAATTTTTTCTTTATTGGCAATCTTTTTATCTATTCTTTTGGCTTGCGACAAGGACAATTCTTCCGTCAGAAATAAATAAGCGTGGATGTCTTTATCTCGCCTTTTTATCTGATTTAAAACTGCCTCGGTCAACTCAACCGCCGAGAATTTCTTTTTGAGCAGACCTTGATGG
>CAZPQT010000037.1:0-2970 GCA_964589195.1 uncultured Candidatus Saccharibacteria bacterium | reverse complement strand
GATAAGGTTTTAAAATCCCTCTCCTATCCCAGTTTCTTAAGGTTAGGGGAGTGACATGAAGTAATCTCGCTGCTTTTTTGATAGTAAGGTATTGCATAGTTTTAAGTTGAAATTATCAATGTTTTGTAATCTTTGCAGAACTTCAAATAATTTTAACTTTTATCCATAAAACAAGTCAAGTGGATAACCATTGGTCAGAGGTTACAAAATTAAGGACAGTCCTCGATCTATTTCGTTTTTTAAATTACAAATACGAGGACAATTCTTGATACGATAAAGACAAGTCCTGTCGATTATATTCCAAAAAGTGTTAAGAAAGGGCAGTTCTTCGGATACGGTTTTTGTTTACAAAGATTGTCCTTGATTGTCCTTGCAAACAAGGACTGTATCCGAGGGACTGCCTTCGGATAGCGAAAGGACTGCCTCTGTTTTTCTTAATGACTGTCCTTGTCCTTGAAAATAAGGAAATCATTGTTTTGTGGATAACTTAAAAATCCAAATTTTCAATTCAAAATCAAAAATTATTCTAACCGATATGCCATAGGAGATTTTTGGCTTAAATAAGCCAAAAACTATCCTAATAAAAAAACAGAAACATAGAAATTTTTATTATCGGATAGATATCCGATATCCACTTGACAGAGATTTTGGCGCTGGCATATAATATAATTACAATTCGATAAATAAGTTTTCTGCAGGAAACCATAGAATTCTTTTAAGAATTCGTTTTGTGGTTTCCTGCTTTTTATTTCAAAACTAATATGTGTTCTTCTATCTCACAATGTATTTATCAAGATTTAATCCAGACATTATTGATTTTGGGACTAATTGTTCCTCTTTTGATTTTAGTAATCTGGCGAAAAGAAATATTTAAGCAAAAATGAAAAATCTAAGGACAGTCCTTAAATAGATGATAAATAAGAAATCAAATCCAAAAGAATACATTTCTCTAACCGAAGCCAGTAAACTGTCTATCTACTCACAGGGATATTTGAGCTTGCGGGCTCGTCAAGGAAAGTTAAAGGCAGTTAAGATGGGACGCAATTGGGTAACTACCCAAGAATGGCTGAAAGAATATATTGAACAGGTTAAGGTTAAAGGCGAAGAAGAGAAATTTATTCCTGATATTTCTCTTCAGGAGGCGGCCAATTTATGTCCTTATTCGCAAGAGTATTTGAGCTTGCGGGCTCGTCAAGGAAAGTTAAAGGCAGTTAAGATGGGACGCAATTGGGTAACTACCCAGCAATGGTTAAATGAATATATCAAGCAAGTGGCCGGTGAAGAAGAAAAGTTGATTCCAGAAGCAGAAGTAAAAGCGAAAGTAGGACCAGAAGTAAAAAGAGTAAAGCCAAAAGGAAAAGAATTTTTAGAAAAGTTTATTAGCCAACCCATAGAACGGAGATTAGCTTTTATTGACAGCTTTATTCTTCGAATAACTAAAGCATATCAAAGGGTAGGGTTTCGTCAGTTGGGAATGGCGCATTCCCAACAGATTTCTCAACAAGTCCAAAAATTTCAGCAAAAACTCCGCCAACCAAAATTCGCCCTAACCTCCTTTTTAATACTAATACTTTTTATCAGTTCAATTTTCTTTTTCAGTCCTAAGGCCCGAGCTTCTTTGGCCCAATGGACAGATAAATCTACCCAGGTCTTAGTCAGGACCAGTCAAGAAATAACTAATTTTGTTTTTACCCAAGGCCAACAACTTTCTATTATCTTAAGCGACTCACCTGAATTTTTCAAAAAAGAATTTGAACAAGGAGTAGAACTAGCCCAGAGACAGTCCCTTTTACTGCGTTCATATATCAAGAGCGCCCCAAAAGAGATTGTCTCTGTTTTTGTTTCTGTTTCTCAGAACATTCCATCGGTTCCCCAAAAAACTGTCAGTTCTTACAAGTTAATTGACCAAAAAAACGAACAACTAAAATTGAGTTTAAAATCTAATTTATTTGATTTAAGCCAGTCAGTTAGCCAAGGTCTAATTTCTACCCCTTATCGTTTAGGGCAATTGGCTTTTCAAATTGACCAAACTCTTGCCTCAATAGAGCGCTCTCTGACCAAGGCAATTATTTCCATCCCTGCTCTTATTAGCCAGAAAACAAATCAGACCCAAATTAAGCTGGCTCAGGCGCCCGGTTTATTCAACCAGAAAATCTCCAGTTTAAAGTTAGCCCTATTTAACCAGGCCTCTCAAATTTTAAGAGAAATTCAAGATTACCAAACCAAATTAGCTCTCCTACCTGGTCAACTTAAGCAAAAGCAAAAAGAAATATCTCAATCAGTTCAACAAGCTCCTCAGGTAATTTATCAATGGGGGAAAGACAAGCAGTCCCAATTATCATTGCCAGCAAGCCAAGCAGTAACTGTTATTCTGAACCAAACGAAGAATCTCAAGGCAAATATATTTGATTCCATAGATAATCTTGGCCAAAAAATCATTGTTGCCAACCAGTTCATCAAATCCAAACTCGGCGATGCCTATCTTAAGGTGGCCGAGTTTTTAATTCCCGGCTACGACTTAGAAAGAATAGTTAATCAACCCCCCACAAGGACAGAAATAACCAAAATAAAAGAACCAATTATTCAGGAAATAGTCAAACAAGTTCAACAATTAACTTCCCAGGTAATCACCAAAGAATTAACTAAGGAAGTAACTCAAATAACTCAAATAACGGAAACCGTCCAACCAGCTGACTTGATTCAAATCAATCAGGACTTAACCGCTCTTTCTCAAGATATTACCAATTTAGCCAGTCAAATCAGTTCTAAAATAGATTACACCACTCCCTCATACGCCCCTATCTACATTCCTTCCTCTGGTCTTCAAGTATCAGGTCACGCTCTTTTATCCACCCTTAATGTTTCCGGCTCTGGCTCCATAGGCGGCTCTTTGGGTGTTCATGATAATGCCGCCTTTGGCAATACCAAGGATACTAAAACCACCTTTGATGTTTATTCTGACGCTACCTT
>CAZPQT010000036.1:0-3074 GCA_964589195.1 uncultured Candidatus Saccharibacteria bacterium | reverse complement strand
AAACCGCTTATTATACTTTTGTTGATCCACTCAAAATAGGAGCTACTTTGGCTGGTCAGGGAGGTAAGTTTTTGAATAAAATAGAGAAATTTGCCTTACCCTTAGGAATTGCCTTTCAGATTCAAGATGATATTTTAGGGTTATTCGGCTCTCAAAAAGCATTTGGCAAACCAATATGCTCGGATATTGAAGAGAATCAGCCTAATCTTTTAATTTTTAAAACTCTAGCTTCGGTTAATCCTAAAGATAAACAAAAAATTAAGAGTTATTTAGGGAAACAAAAGGTAAGCCAGCGAGATATTCAAAAGATAAGAAAAATAGTTAAAGAAAGCGGTTCTCTTAATTATTGTCAGGAAAAAGCTAAAAGCTTGGTTAATGAAGCTAAGTCAACAATAAAGCAAATTAAAATACCGCAAAAAGAAAAAAAGTTTCTTTTGGATTTAGCTGATTATATTATTAGGAGAACTTATTGAACTAATGGGGAAATTAATTAATCAATTAATCGAGCAGGGTTATCTTAAGACGCCGGAAATAATTAAGGCCTTTAAAAAAATCAAACGGGCTGATTTTGTGCCTGATGAAATGGTCAGAGAAAAAGGAAGGGATTTTGTGGCTGAATATAATGCTCCTTTATCAATTGGTTATGGCCAGACCATTTCTCAACCCTTGACTGTAGCTTTTATGTTGGAATTGCTTCAACCGAAAAAAGGAGATAAGGTTTTAGATATTGGTTCTGGTTCTGGCTGGCAGACAGCCATGCTTTGCCAGATAGTTGGTTCAGATGGTTTTGTTTACGCCATTGAGCGAATCCCAGAACTTAAAGAATTTGGTCAGGCCAATGTTCAAAGGTATAATTTTGAGAATGTTGAGTTTATTGGCGGTGATGGTTCAAGGGGACTGTTGGATAAAGCTCCTTTTGATAAAATTATTGCCGCGGCGGCGGCTGAAGAAATGCCCCAACCATGGAAAAAACAGTTAAAAATTAAAGGTCGTTTAGTCACCCCGGTCAAAGGGAATATTTGTTTAGTGATTAAAAAAGAGAAGGATAAATTTGAAGAGAAAGAATATCCTGGTTTTGTTTTTGTCCCGTTAATCAGCGAATAATGAAAATAATTAATAAAAAAAAGTTTATTTTCTTTTGGTTATCTATATTTCTGGTAATCGCTTGCTTAGGAGGCGGTTATTTTTTAATTAAATTTCAAATTTTTAATCCCTTAAGCAGCCAGCCAGTTGAACAATCTTTTATTATTGAAAAAGGGGAGGGGTTAAGGGAAATCTCCGCTAATTTAGAAAAAGCAGGTTTAGTCAGAAATAAAACATATTTTGAATATTATGTGTTTTTTCGGGGTTGGGCAGCTCGCTTACAGGCCGGAGAATATTTTTTAAGTCCTTCTTTAAATATTACCCAAATCGCCGAGACAATAGTTAAAGGAGAAGCAGCTTCTCAAGAAATAACTATAACTATTCCGGAAGGGTTTACTTTAAAACAAATCGATGCTCGCTTAGCTAAAGCTGGCTTAATTGAAACAGGAGAAATACTCAAGCAATCTCAATTAGAAGGATATTTATTTCCTGATACTTACCGATTCAACCAAGAAGCTACTTTAGATGAAATTATTAGCAAAATGAGAGATAATTTTGACCGTAAATTATCTCAAGATTTAAGAAATGAAATAGCCAAGCAAGGCAAGACCCTTAAGGAAATTATTATTGTAGCCAGCTTATTGGAAAAAGAAGTAGCCACTGACCATGATCGTCAAATTGTTTCAGGAATTTTTTGGCAGCGACTCAAAGATAATTATCCCTTACAGTCCTGCGCTACCATCGCTTATATTTTAGGCATAGATAAATGGCGTTATTCTGCAACAGATACTAAAGTGGAATCTCCTTATAATACTTATCAAAATATTGGCTTGCCGCCAGGACCAATTTGTAATCCTGGTTTGTCAACTATTGAGGCGGCTGTTTATCCGGAGCCAAGCGATTATTATTTCTTTTTATCCAAGCCCGATGGGGAAACTGTTTTTAGTCAGACCCTGGAAGAACATAATCAAAACAAAGCTAAATATTTGCAGTAGGTAGGTCTTGACGACTTCTTCGGGATAGAGTAATATCAGGTTAGCCATAGACAATAGGTGTCAGAAGATAAATCCTATTTAGGCAATATTTTTTTATAATGAGCTTGTTGAGCTATTGGTCTGTGGTCTTCATAGGCCTTTTATTATGATATCAAAAGAAAAAAAACAAGAAATTATCAAAGATTTAGCCGATAAACTGTCTCGTCAAAAAACAGTTATTTTTTCTGACCATACTGGTTTAAAAGTCAATCAAGTTCAGAACTTACGCCGGCAATTAAGGGAAGAAAAGATAGATTACCAAGTGGCTAAAAAAACTTTGATTGATTTAGCTTTTAAAAAAGCTAGTTTTGATAAAATCAAGATTAAGGGATTACCTGGTCAGATTGCTTTGATTTTTGGCTATGAGGATGAAATTTTACCGGCTAAGATTTTATATAATTTTTCCAGAGAAAATGAATCTCTAAGAGTTTTAGCCGGCTTGGTTAATGGAGAGTATTTAGAAGAAGAGGCGATTATTGGTTTAGCTAAATTACCCTCAAAACAGGAATTGTTGGCTAGGTTAATTGGGAATGTTTCGGCGCCTCTCTCTGGATTAATTAATGTTCTTCAAGGTAATTTAATCAAATTAGTCAATCTATTTAAAAATTTGAAGCTGGAAGCATAGGGCTTGAAATTTAGGATTAAAAGTGTAAAATAGAGTAGAGGTTTCAGGTTTTAGATTTTGAGCTTCAAGAATTAAATTTATGACAGAAGAAAAAGAAAAAAAACCTAAAGAGGAAAAATCTCCCGAAAAAGAGGAGAAATCCGCCAAAGGCGGACTCGTCTCTGGCGAGAAAAAGGTCAAAATCCCGGAAAAATTTAAGGGCTTAGTTGAACAAATTGAAAAACTGAGTGTTTTGGATTTGGCTGAATTAGTTAAGGTTTTGGAAGATAAGTTTGGTGTTAGCGCTATGCCAATTGCCGTTGCGCCAGCAACCGGCGACGCTTCTCCAACTG
>CAZPQT010000035.1:0-3119 GCA_964589195.1 uncultured Candidatus Saccharibacteria bacterium | reverse complement strand
ATTAAGATAAGGGGCCAGACCATTTTGGAACACAGATTAGAATGGTTAAAAAAGCATGGCCTGGAAGATATTCGTTTTAGTTTGGGGTATCTTAATGAAAAGATGATTAAGTATCTTAAGGGTCGTTATGAGTATATAGTTGAGTCAGAACCCTTAGGCACGGGCGGAGCGGTAAAATTAGCTTCTCAGGATTTAACTAAGGATTTTATGGTCATGAATGGTGATGAATTGGCTGATATTGATTTAACTAAGTTTATTCAATTTCATAAAGAACATTCTTTTGCCAACAGTATCGTTGGTCGACATCATCCGGATATCAGAGGTTGGGGATTTATAAAAAACCAAGGGATTGAAGTTCACCGATACCAGGAAAAGTTAAACATCAAACGCTCCGGCCTGATTAATACCGGCGTCTATATTTTTTCCCCAAAAACTTTCAAATCAATCAAAGCTAAAAAGTTCTCCACCGAATACGATATTTCTCCTAAATTGGCCGAACAGAGACAATACGCGGTCTTTATTCATCAAGGCCGATGGCTCGGCATTAATACAGAAGAGGATGTCAAAGTAGCTAATCAATTATGGTCACCCCAAAAAGGAAATTAGGCGATATTGGCGAGAAAATTGCCCGCGGCTATCTTAAAAAACAGGGCTATCAGATTTTAGAGCAGAATTATCAAAAACCCTGGGGTGAAATTGATATTATTACCCAAAAGAATAAAGAAATTATCTTCATTGAGGTAAAAACAAGGACTGTATCTGAGGGACAGTCCCTCGGATACAGTCCTTATCCAGAAGAAAATGTCGGATTTAATAAAAAACAGAAAGTAATCCGGACGGCTCAAACTTATCTTCTGGAAAAAAAGTATCCGTTGGAAACCTTTTGGCAAATTGATGTCATTGCTGTAGAATTAAATATCCAAACCAGAAAAGCTAATTTAAAGCATATTAAAAATGCCATCTGGCAATAAAAATTATGGACTATTTTAAAAAATCATTGGAATTACATAAAAAGAAAAAAGGCAAATTAGAAATTAAATCTAAATTCCCCTTGAAAAACAAAAACGATTTAAGTATTGCTTATACACCCGGCGTAGCTGAACCATGCCGGCAAATTGCTAAAAATCCTTCGGATGTCTATAAATACACCATCAAAGGCAATAGCGTGGCCGTGGTTACTAACGGCACAGCTGTTTTGGGATTAGGCAATATTGGTCCTCAAGCGGCTTTGCCAGTTATGGAAGGCAAATGCCTGCTCTTTAAGGAATTTGCCAATGTTGACGCCTATCCAATTTGTTTAGACAGCCAAAACATTGAAGAAATTATTAAAATAGTTAAAGTAATTGCGCCAGGCTTTGGCGGAATTAATCTGGAAGATATTAAGGCTCCGGAGTGCTTTGAAATAGAAGAACGATTAAAAAAAGAATTAGACATCCCAGTTTTCCATGATGACCAGCACGGCACGGCCATTGTTATTTTAGCGGCCCTAATTAATGCCCTGAAAGTGGTTAATAAAAAGGTTGGTCAGGTGAAAATAATTATTAATGGAGCTGGGGCAGCTGGCATTGCCACGGCTAAACTGCTTTTATCTTACGGAGTTAAAAATATTATCCTTTTAGACACTCAGGGAGCGATTTATAAAAATAGGGCTGGACTTAATCCGGCTAAAAAAGAAATGGCCCAGAGAACTAACCTAAAAAAATTGAAAGGCCGGATTGAAGATGTTATTGAAGAAAGCGATGTCTTTATTGGCCTCTCAGCGCCCAAAGTTCTCAAAAAAGAATGGGTTAGAATGATGGCCTCAAAAGCAATAGTCTTTGCCATGGCTAATCCCGTTCCGGAGATTATGCCCCAAGAAGCCAAGCAAGCCGGGGCAGCTATTACGGCCACCGGTCGAAGTGATTTTAAAAACCAGATTAATAATGTTTTGGCTTTTCCGGGAGTTTTCCGCGGCCTTTTAGACGGCCGAATCAAGCAAGTAACTGAAAAAATGAAAATAACGGCTGCTCAAACTTTGGCTTCTCTAGTCAAAAACCCCACCCCGGATAAAATTATCCCGGCTGTTTTTGAAAAAAATATCGCTAAAAAAATCGCTCTAAGTATAAGAGACTGCATCTAAGACGAGGGACTGTCCCTCTTATACAGTCCTTAAGGACTGTATCTTAGGGACAGTCCCTCGGATACAGTCCTTCTAATACTACTATTACTACTATGCATCAGCTAATTATTATTGGAGCAGGACCAGCCGGCCTAACCGCCGGCCTCTTTGCCAAGCAATACGGCCTTAATTTCCTGCTTATAGGTAAAATTTCAGGCAGCGCAGTTAATCAAGCCCACTTGGTTGAAAATTATCCCGGAGTCAGGCCAATGACTGGTCCCCGATTAATTAAAGAATTTCAAAAAAGTTTGGCTGTTAAAATCAAAGGAGAGCAAGTAGAAAAAATATCCAGAAAAAAAGATAAAACCTTTCAAATAATCACCAATAAAGGCAATTATCAAAGTAAAGCCATTATTCTGGCCATAGGCATGCAAATAAGGAAACTGGGCATCAAAAATGAAGAAAAATTCTTAAATAAAGGAATATTCTATCATACGCCCAATGATATTCGCTGGTTAAAGAATAAAATTACAGCGGTGATCGGCGGCGGAGATACTGCTCTGACCATTGCCCTCAAATTATCTGACCAAGCTAAAAAGGTCTATTTAATCCATCGCCGCGATGAATTCCGCGGCGCCCCTCTTTTGGTTAAAAGGGTTAAAAAAAGTAAAAACATAGAGATTGTTTACAGCGCTCAAGTAACAGAAGCCCAAGGCAAAAAATCTTTAGCCAAAATCATCCTAAACAACCAGAAAGAATTATCCCTTAATGATTTATTCATTGAGATTGGCGGTATTCCCAATGTTTATCTATGCCGCGGATTAAAAGTAAAGATGGAAAATAGTTTTGTGGTCACTGATAAAAGTCAAATGACTAATTTAGCCGGCTTATTTGCCGCCGGTGATATGACCACTTACCCACTCAAGTTAATTGTCACCGCCATAGCCCAAGGAGCCATGGCCGCCACCGGTGCTTACGATTATTTAAAAAACCTTGACAAGTAATTCAAAGTCCTTGACAA
>CAZPQT010000034.1:0-3276 GCA_964589195.1 uncultured Candidatus Saccharibacteria bacterium | reverse complement strand
CTTTTGACGAATGTACTTCTCCTTTGGCTACTAAGCAATATACCCGGCAAGCCATGGAAAGAACTCATCGTTGGGCAGAAATTTGCCTTAAGGCGAAAAAGAGAAAAGACCAGGCTCTTTTGGGCATTATTCAAGGCGGTCAGTGGAAGGATTTAAGAATAAAGAGCGCTCAATTTATCAGTCAGTTGCCTTTTGACGGTTTGGCCGTTGGCGGTTCTCTGGGTAAAACCAAGAAAGATATGTTTAAAATTTTGGACTGGGTTATCCCGGAGATACCTGAAGAAAAACCTCGTCATCTTTTAGGCATTGGCCAGCCCGAAGATTTAAATAAAGCCATTAAAAAGGGGATTGACCTTTTTGATTGTGTTTATCCTACGCGATTAGCCCGCCATGGCACTTTTTTGACTCCTAAAGGAGAATTGAATATTTTAAACTCATCTTTTCGGACAGATAAAAAGCCGATAATGAAAAGTTGTTCCTGCTATACCTGTCAAAATTTTAGCCGGGCTTATCTCCATCATCTTTTCAAGGCCAAAGAAATGCTCGGTCCTCGTTTAGCCACTTTTCATAATCTTTGGTTTATTCATCAATTGATGAATAAAATCAGAAAAGAGATTAAAAGTGATAAATTTTAAAGAATATGTTATAATCTTAATAGAGAAAGGAAAAAATAATATGCCTAAAATATTTATTACTCGTCAGATTCCCGATAAAGGAATCAATATGTTAAAAGAAAAGGGTCATGAGGTGACAGTCGGTCCAGAAGGGAAAATATCACGGGAGGAATTATTGGAAGGCGTTAAGGGCGTTGAGGCCATTTTGTCTATCTTAACAGAAAAAATTGATGGGGAAATTATGGAAGCGGCTGGTAAGCAGTTAAAGATTATAGCTAACTACGCAGTTGGCTATAATAATATTGATGTTGAGGAAGCAAAAAAAAGAGGAATTATGGTCACTAACACGCCCGGTGTTTTAACTGACGCCGTAGCCGAACATACTGTTGCCTTGCTTTTTGCCATTGCCGAGAGAATTGTTGAAGCAGACAGATATACCCGGGCCGGAGAATATAAGGCCTGGGGACCCAAGCTTCTTTTAGGAGCTGATATTAAAGGAAAAACATTAGGGATTATTGGCTTGGGTCGGATTGGCACAGCGGTGGCTCAACGGATGCAGGATGGTTTTGAGGTAAAAATTATTTATTTTGATATTAAACGCAACCAAGAATTAGAAAAGAAATTCAATATAGAATATAGAGAGCTTGATAATTTATTAAAAGAGGCAGATTTTGTTAGTTTGCATACTGCCTTAACAGACGAAACTCGTCATTTAATCAATGTCGAGAGATTGAAAATAATGAAGCCAACAGCTTATTTAATTAACACTTCCCGCGGTCCAATAATTGATGAAAGGGCTCTTTTAGAGGTCTTGAAGAATAAAACGATTGCTGGAGCGGCTTTGGATGTTTTTGAGAATGAGCCGGAACTAACGCCTGGTTTGACTGAATTGGAAAATATTGTTTTAACTCCTCACATTGCTTCGGCCACTAAAGAAACCCGCGATAAAATGGCTCAAATGGCTGCCAATAACATTACGGCTGCTTTAGAGGGCCAGACCCCGCCGAATTTGGTAAAGTCAAAATGAAGTTTGACAAGTAGAAATTTATGTTGTATAGTATTTTAAGAGTACGTTTAAAACCAAATTATATTAGATAAAAAAGGGGGCTAAAATGAGCTTTGCGGAAGTTGTCTTAGAGAATTTTCAGGAAGATTTCAATGAATTATTGCCGAGGGCGCCAGGCTATTTAAATTGTACTATTGTCGTAGGGTTTGGAGATTGCGAGAAAGGTATTGCTCCTGGTCATACTAAAAAGGACGGTATAATGCTGCTTGGGCCAAATGGATTTGAATTTGAGAGAGTGCTCAAGCTTATATCAGGTTTTTCTAATTCAAAGTCCGGGAGGCCGTTATTATTATGTGTCGTTCTGGCGATACCCTCTGGAACAATTTGTTTTTGCAGGTTGTATGAAATAGAAGAAAAAGGCAATGACATTCTTCTAAGGAATCAATCGCGTGTAAAAATTTAGTGGTGCCTAAAATAAATTTAATAGGAGATGGTTATGGGAGTCACAGAATGGATAAAAGCACGTTTAAAGAGTTTTTGGGAGGAATGGTCTGTTTCCCCTCATGAGAAAGACGGAATAGACAACTTGAAAAGCCATATCGGTTCTCTAGATGCTTTCCTTGCGGAAAAGATTCAAGAGGGGCAAATGTGCGAAGAACAACTTGACGAAATAAAACGAGCTATACGGATCCGTCAAATCAGAAGTATTTTTGGATTCTTCAACTTTTTCCGTTTTTCTGCCCGCTTTTGAGGATTTTTCAAAAAAAGAGGGAAATAAATTACCTATCAGGCGAGCTTGCCATCTCGCCTGTTTTTATTGTAGGATTGTTTTAGATATCTAAATGATTTTTTCAAGTCAAGAAAAATTAGTTTTTAGGCGGGGTTATCAAATGATAGCTGGTATTGATGAAGTAGGTCGGGGTTGTTTGGCTGGGCCGGTGGCCGCGGCAGTTATGGTGATTTCTCCGGGATTGCTTCGTCGCCCAGCACTCAACTCTTTAAGTGCCGGACTTCTTACAAAGACAGGGATTAAAGATTCTAAATCACTTTCTGCCAAACAACGAGAAGAAATTTTTGAGATAATTAAGCAAGAACCGGCTTTGGGATGGAAGGTTAGTTTTGTTTGGCCTAGAGTAATTGACCGGATTAATATTTGGCAGGCGACTCTTTTAACTTGGCAACGTTGTCTCAAAAAATTAAATCCCCGGCCGGATTTTTTATTCTTAGACGGGAAAATGGAAATACCCCGTTTAAAAATAGCTCAGCGAGCCATTATTAAAGGCGATCAGAAAATTGTCCTCTTGTCTCTGGCTTCAATTGTGGCTAAAGTTAGTCGGGATAGGTTGATGGAACGGCTGGGGCAAAAATATCCTCAATATGGGCTAGCTCAACATAAGGGTTATGGGACAAAATTACATTTTGAAAAATTAGCCAAGTTTGGTCCATCGGAAATTCATCGCCGTAGTTTCCGGCCGGTCTTTGACAATTTACCTTTTAAAGATAGAGTATATTATATCGTCAGCCAGATTCCCCGCGGTCAGGTAATGACTTATCAAGAAGTAGCTCAAAAAATCGGCCAGCCGCGGGCTTATCGGGCAGTTGGCAATGCCCTCAACAAAAACAGAAGCCGCCAAATTCCCTGCCATCGGGTTATTC
>CAZPQT010000033.1:0-3657 GCA_964589195.1 uncultured Candidatus Saccharibacteria bacterium | reverse complement strand
AGCTGCCAAATAAAAAATGACTTAGCAAGTCATTTTTTATTTTCTCTTGTAAATTTTGACAGCCAGCTCGTTTTCTGTTAAGATTCTTTTAGGATTAAATACAGAAATATGGCCGCGCCCAAACAAAAACATACCAAATCAAGAAGAAATAAAAGACGTTCTCACCACGCTTTAAAAAAGAAGCATCTTTCTATTTGTTCCAAATGCGGCGAGCCGGTGCTGCCTCATCGGCTTTGTGGAAATTGCGGTACTTATGCTGGCCGGGAAGTGATTGATGTCTTGGCTAAATTAACCAAGAAAGAACGGAAGAAAAAAGAAAAGGAGATGGTTGCTCAGGAAAAAGAAAAAACAGCGGGAAAAGAATTAACCATGGAAGAACTTTCAAAATAATAAAATTTATTATGGCTAATCGTCATCTATCTCGTTCCATCGTTATGCAGTCCCTTTATGAATGGGATTTTAAAAAAAAGAAGTCAGAGCAATTAGAAGAAATTGTTGGGCGTAATCTTAAGGAATTTGGTCCTGGTTTAGAGGATGCGGAGTTTGTTTGGAAGTTAATTAAGGGAGTGATTAAATATTCTCCTCAAATAGATAAAATTATTGAAAAATCTGCTCCGGAATGGCCTCTGGAACAAATTACCATTATTGACCGCAATGTTTTGAGAATTGGTCTTTACGAACTTCTTTTTGCCGACCGGCAGGAAGTGCCGCCAAAAGTGGCCATCAATGAAGCGATTGAATTAGCCAAGACCTTTGGCGGTGAATCTTCAGGTAAATTTATTAACGGCGTTTTAGGGACAGTTTATCGGGAGATTGGTGAACCGGGCAAAAACGAATAAAAAATAAATTTCTAATTTCTAATTTCTAAACAATTTCCAATGATTTAATTTTAAAATTAATGAATTGGTAGGTGTGGGTGGTTGTGACTAAATTGTTTGAAAATTGAAAATTGAGAATTGAAAATTGTGAATAATCTATCAAAATTAGAGTTAAAGATTGGAGTAAAATTTGACAATCAAGATTTATTGCGGCAAGCTTTAGTCCATCGTTCTTATCTAAACGAAAATCCAGATTTTTCTTTGGAAGATAATGAACGGCTTGAGTTTTTAGGCGATGCGGTTCTGGAAATAGTCGTCACCGAATATCTTTATCGAAATTATCCCAATCCAGAAGGCGAATTAACTAATTGGCGAGCTGCTTTAGTTAATGCTAAGATGTTATCAGGAAAAGCTGATCACTTAGGAGTAAATGATTATTTGCTGCTTAGTCGGGGCGAAGATAAAGATAAGGGTCGGGCCCGCCAGTATATTTTAGCCAATGCCTTTGAGGCATTAGTAGGGGCTATTTTTTTAGACCAGGGATATGAGAAGGTTTCTCGATTTATTAAAAGAGAGATTCTTAAAGAACTGCCCCAGATTATCAAACAGAAACTCTATCAAGATCCTAAGAGTAGTTTTCAAGAAGAAGCTCAAGATAAATTTGGTTTGACGCCTGTTTATAAAGTGGTTAAAGAGTGGGGGCCAGACCACGCTAAGCAATTTACCGTGGGCGTTTATCTCGATCAGGAATTAGTTGCCGAGGGGCAAGGCGTTTCCAAACAGGAAGCCCAGGAAAAAGCCGCGGAAGCGGCTTTGAGAAAAAAAGGCTGGAGTTAAATAAATTTAAAAGTTCAGGGACAGTTCCTAAATAGAAATTATATATCATGTTAATTATTCGTTTAACCCGAACAGGTAAAAAAAACTCGTCTAGTTTTAGAGTTGTTGTTATAGAAAAGACCGCTCCGCCAAAAAGCGGCAAGTTTTTGGAAATTTTAGGTAATTACAATCCGCGGCTGCCCGCCAAAGGCGGGTCCGCCTCTGGCGGAAAAGAACTTAATCTAAAGAAGGAGCGAATAAACCACTGGCTTTCTCAAGGGGTCCAAACTTCAACGGCTGTTCATAATTTACTGGTTAATCAAGGAATAATCAAAGGGCCCAAGATTAAGAAAAAGATTAGAATTAAAAAAAAGAAAGGGGAGAAGCCCGCCAAAGGCGGGTCCGCCTCTGGCGGAAAGGAAGAAAATGAAATCAAGGAGGCTAAGGAAAAGACTCCAGTCAAAGAAGAATCTTTGCCCAAGGCAGATGCCCTTTCAGAACAAACCTCTGACAAAAAAGAAGAGGTCAGTCAAGAGATTAAAAAAGAAAAAGAGCCGGCCCAAGACGAATCTTTACCAGAGAACGAAGGGGTTATCTTGGACGAAAAAAAAGAAAAAATAACTCCCAATCTTGACAAATCAGAAGAAAAGAGTAAAATAGAGGAAGAGTAGCAGATAGATAAAGGGTCGAACTGCTGCTATTGGTAAGATAAAGTAAATACTATAAAACTTATGGCTAAGACAGCTGTTGATCAGGAATTCTTAGAGTCTGTTATCAAAGCCATTGTCGACAATCCCAATGACGTTAAAGTCATTCGGACAATTGACGAAATGGGGGTTCTCTTGAATCTTAAAGTGAATCCAGAAGACATGGGTAAGATAATTGGACGTGAGGGTTCTACGGCTAAGGCAATTCGAACGATTCTTCGGGTTATTGGCACTAAAAATAATGCCCGGATTAATCTTAAAATCGAAGAGCCGGAAGGCGGTAGGGTCCCACCTCGAGAGAGAACAGCTGCTTCTGAAGGACCTGAAAAAGGTGTTGATGAAGTAGTTGATGAATTGAAACTGTAAAAACCGTTTTACAGCAACGCAAAAACTGTGCTACTCTAGTAGGGCAGTTTTTGTATTATTTTGTCCGTTTCCGGCGGATAATTAATTAGTATGCGTTTTGATATTATCACTATTTTTCCAAATACTTTTGGTTCTTACTTAAAAGAAGGCATCATCAAACGAGCCCAAACAAAAAAATTAGTCAAGATTAATATTCATAATTTGCGGGATTATACCAAGGACAAGCGCAAGACAGTTGATGATAGGCCTTATGGGGGCGGCTTTGGTATGATTTTAATGGTTGAGCCGATTTATCAAGCAGTTAAAGATATTAAAAAAAAGTCACGGGTAAGAAAGTCTAAATCCGCCTCTGGAGGAAGAAAAATAATTTTGTTGTCTGCTAAGGGTAAAAAATTTGACCAACCAACGGCTCAACGATTTTCTAAATTAGACCAACTTATTCTTATCTGCGGTCGTTATGAGGGAATTGATGAACGAGTGGCTAAGTATATTGCTGATGAAGAAATATCGGTGGGCGACTATATTTTAACCGGCGGCGAATTACCAGCCATGAATATTATTGATACAGTGACTCGTCTTGTGCCCGGTGTCATTGCCGAAGGTTCTTTAGGGGAAGAAAGTTTTTTCCAAGAAAAATACATTGAATACCCGCATTATACCCGGCCAGAAAGCGTGAAGATTAACGGCCGAGAAAGAAAAGCGCCCAAAGTTCTTCTATCGGGTAATCATCAAAAAATTGAGAAATGGCAGGAGAAACATTCAAAGCAATCCAGGTCTTAGGGGCTTAAATTGAAGTTGACAGGTTTTTTTAGATAAGATATCATTGATATGAAAGCGTTCTTTGAAAATAGAATAAAAGGTAATTGCAATTTTGTGCAGTTGCCCCAAATTATAATTTTTTTGAGAGTTTGATCCTGGCTCAGGATGAACGCTGGCGGCGTGGATAAGGC
>CAZPQT010000032.1:0-3740 GCA_964589195.1 uncultured Candidatus Saccharibacteria bacterium | reverse complement strand
TAAACCATATTTTTTAATCTTAAGACCAATCTTTTGAGCGGCTTCTTCTTTTTTCTGAACATATAAACGCGAAGCCAGCTCATCGCCAACTAAAATAACTGCTAAAATTGGCTTAAGCTTCTTCTTTTCAATTTCTTTTTTTAAATCAGCCAAGATTCTATCAGCTATTTTTTTACCATTAATGATTTTCATAGAACAGGGAATCTTTTTGATAATTTAATCACCTCTTTTTTAATTTTCTGCCGCAATGGTTGGTTATTAATATTCTTAAGAATCTGACTAATCCAAAGACCAACTTGCCTGATTTCTTTTTCTTTCAATCCTTTGGTAGTTACGGCTGGTGTACCAACTCTAATCCCAGAAGTCTCCCATTTGGAACGCTGTTCATCAGGAACAACGTTGCGATTAACATAAATATTAGCTGTTTCCAAGGCTTCCTGCCCTTTTTTACCCGAAAAACCCAGCTTGGTTAAATTGATTAAAATAAGATGATTATCAGTACCTCCAGAAACCAAATCCAATCCTTCTTTTAAAAGAATATTCGCTAAAACCTGAGCATTTTTGATTACCTGTTTTTGGTAATTAACAAAACTTTTTTGCTGGGCTTCTTTTAAAGCCACTGCCTTACCAGCAATTTCATTCTGTAAAGGACCACCCTGCAAACCAGGAAAAACCGCCTTATCAATTTTATCAGCTATTTCTTTACTTTTGGAAAGTATTAAACCACCGCGGGCGCCTCTTAAGGTTTTATGAGTCGTCATGGTAACTACATCGCAATAAGGAAAAGGATGAGGATGAAGACCAGTGGCTACTAAACCGGCGATATGGGCAATATCACCCATTAAATAAGCGCCGACCTCTTTAGCTATTTGACCAAACTTAGCGAAATCAATCTGTCGCGGATAACTGGAAGCTCCGGCAATAATCAGTTTGGGCTTTTCTTTTTGGGCAATTTTTTTGACTTGGTCAAAATCTATTCGTTCGGTTTTTCTGTCCAGGCCATAGAAAATGAAATTATAAAAACGGCCGGAAACATTAACTGGCGAACCATGCGATAAATGACCGCCTTGGTCAATCCTCATAGACAAAACCTTGTCGTCCGAATTGAGCAAAGCGAAATAAACAGCCTGATTGGCATTGGAACCGGAATGAGGCTGAACATTAGCGTAGTTGGCTCTGAATAATTTTTTGGCCCGGGCGATGGCTATTTTCTCAATCTGGTCAATAAAGCGCTGACCAGAATAATATCTTTTTTCCGGATAGCCCTCGGCATAGCGAGCGCTTAAAATACTGCCGACGGCCTGCCGCACGGCCGGACTGGCATAATTATCCGCCGCAATCAAATTAAGCCCCTCTTGATGACGGTTAAATTCCTGCTTGATTAGTTTGGCAATTACAGAATCGGTTTCTTTAAAATATCCTTTTGCCACATTTTTAATTAAAACAAATTACTTGTTTTAAAAGTTGAATCCTGACTATAAGGCTTATTGTTTTTTAAATACAACTCAGCAATTGCTAATTCTGTTCCTAAATAAATTGCATGGCCAGTATCCAAAGAGGTTACTGAAGCTATTTTTTCCTTTAATTCATAAGCTGTTTTTCCGGAATATTTTTCCAATTCAATGCCGGTTTCAGGATGTAATAAGGTCACGACAATTTCATTATTTTCAATTTTAATCTGATAATTTCCTCTTTTATCATGACAAGTTTTCTTGACCACCTTCTTATATTTTTTCAGCATCCTTTCAACTTGTTGATAATAATTGTTATAAATCTGAGCGCTTCCAGAAATAACAGTCAATAAACCGGGATCAACTTTGATTCCTTCAGCGATTTCCCTTTGAATAGCCGCGCAACCATAAGCATTTTCAGGCCAACCCTGGGTCATATCATGACTCCTAAAAAATACAGTCAAATTTAATTTTTCTTCTTGGACTAACGCCTGTAAAAATACCAAACACGGAGAGGACTTATGCTTTCTCATTAATTCATCGGCCGTATGCCAGGTTATAGCTACGCACGCTTTGGAATAAGGGTCTCTTCTTAAAACGTCAATCACATCTTTAATCTGGTTAATCTCGCAATGATTCTTTTTATAATGGACGTTTTTATCCAGCCATTTGCCCTGTTGAAATTCAAAATCCTTGTATTCTTTAGTATTAACAAGTTCTTTAATCTTTTCAGGACAAGGGTAATAATAAGCCCTTAGTTTGTTTCCATAAGTATAGGCCTTACCCTTAGGCAATAAAGGAGATAGAATTTCTCTTTTATAGGCTTCTATTTTTGCTTTGGTTAAAGGGACTAAAAACGGATTGATTGATAAATCCATATCTTGGGGATTATGGACAACCATAACCATATTATTTATTTCTTTAACCCATCTGTCTGTATTAGCATTCATTAAATTCTTTCTGCCGTATCGATAGATATTGCTAATCATTTTTATCCAGGCATCAGGAATATTTGTCCCGTGAACAATAATTGGCCCCCCTTCATAAGGAAAAGATTCTTCAAAATGTTCATAACCGAAAACTTGAGGCGTCATAAAAACTTCTTTTTTTTCGAGGTTCTTAATTAACCTATTCGCTTCCTTAATCTTTTTATCTAAAGAAGCGGACGGCATTTTCTTGTTTAGATCAATAAACTCAACATTCTCCCT
Organism: uncultured Candidatus Saccharibacteria bacterium; assembly: GCA_964589195.1. Lineage (GTDB taxonomy): Bacteria > Patescibacteriota > Minisyncoccia > Portnoybacterales > UBA2143 > CAZPQT01. The sequence goes on along the minus strand of CAZPQT010000032.1, from coordinate 1,081 downwards.
TATCCTTTCTATTAATTTAGTGGGGATATTTCTATCAAAATAAACAGCATTTTCAAAACCATCAATTTTCCCCTCTTTGTTTATTCCTTTTTCGAAAAACTTTCTTATTGTGTTCGCACTGGTTAACTCCGGTATTTGATCATTAGAAGATTTTGAAGAATATTCTTCCCCTAATAAAATAAAATACCTAATAAAGGGATTTCCTAAAATATTTCTGACCATCGGCTGAATACCGGCTGGGGTATAAAAATTAGCGGCAATCGCCAAATTATCCTTTTTTAATTTAGGAATAACTGAATCTCGCATTGTCCATAAAAAAGTAACACCAACATTAGCGTTGGTGATTCTTGATTCAGAAAAAGAAGGAAAAGCAATTCTGTCTCTGGCTGCAACCGGCCATCCTTTTTGTCTATTAGAACCAATTTGACCCTTAATTAATTCTATTATTTTGTCATCCATTTTTTAATATTTTTTGATTTATAATGAATAACTTTAACGCCGAGGCGGCGGAGGTATTTTTTTACATCTTCATCTATATCGTATTCCAAAATATAATAAACTTCTTTAATGCCCTGGTTTACTATTTGTTTTGCGCATATTTTACAAGGACGAATACTAACCATCATACTTGCCTCATTAATACTGATGCCGTTTTTGGCGGCATTACAAATTGCGTTCAATTCTGCATGGCTTCCCCGACACAGGCCAGCTCCTTTTTTAAGCTGGCCATTAACTATTCGACTGCATCCAACTTCATAACAATGAACATCCCCTTTTGACGGTCCATTATAACCGATAGACAAAATCTGGTCACCTTTAAAGATAATTGCCGCAACTTTATTAAAAAGACAAGTTGATCTTTTTGAAATAACAAAAAGCTGTTCCGCAAGCATATCTTTAAACGATGGTCTTTCGTAAGAAACGTATAATTTTTCAGAAATCATTTCTTTTAAGATTTCTTTTGGAACATTCTTTGTCCATCTTCTCAATGATTTCGTCTGATTTTGTCTTTTTTTCATTGTATTCTATTTTACCTCAATACCCATACTGCGGGCTGTTCCTTCAACAATTTTTTCAGCTT
>CAZPQT010000031.1:0-4461 GCA_964589195.1 uncultured Candidatus Saccharibacteria bacterium | reverse complement strand
TATGACTGATTTAGAAAAATCTATTTTAGCTACTTTGGTTTATTATGGTGTTTTAGGACGACCAATAACTGGTTGGGAAGTTTTTAAATATTTAATACGTTCAGAACCGAGGTCGCGTCCTTTAAGTACAACTTCCTTGAATCAGATTTTAGATATTTTGGAAAACAGTCCGGAATTATCCAAATTAATCATTCAAAAAAACGGCTTTTATTTCCTAAAAGGCAGTTCAAAAATAGTTAAACAAAGGATTGAAAGACAAAAAATAGCTGACCAAAAATGGGAAAAAACCAAGCGAATGGTTAAACTACTTCAATTAATTCCCTTTATTCGCTTGGTGGCGGTCAGTGGTTCTTTAGCCATGGGCAATTCCAAGAAAGAATCGGATATTGACCTTTTAATTGTCACCCGAAATGGCCGTATTTGGACCTGCCGGGCTCTGACTACTTTGTTTATTCATTTGCTCGGCCAGCGCCGGCATGACCGCTTAACTAAAGATAGATTTTGCCTTAATCATTATCTGACTGACCAATCATTGAAGGTTCCTTTGGCTAGCTTATACAATGCTCAAACTTATGCTCATTTGGTTCCAACTTGGGAATATCATTCCCGATTTGGGAGTGACACTCCCAAATTGTATAATAAATTTCAGAAAGCTAATCAGTGGCTCAAGGATTATCTGGTTTTTTATCCTCAAAGCCAGCAGGGTTATTTAAGACAAATTAAATCCAATCAATCTCTTTCTTTTTCTAGAAGATTAAAAGAATCTATTCTTGACAAAAAAATAGGTGATGCTTTAGAATTTATTTTGAAAAGAATTCAGGCCAGACGAATCAGTCAGGACCCCTTAACTTATCAGTCAGGCGGTCGGGTGGTTTTTAATGATGAGCAATTAGAATTTCATCCTGATTCGCCAGAGAAAGGAATTTTAGAAAAATATAATCAGAAAATGAAAGAATTGGGATTGGCTGAAATGGGGCAGGAAAAAGATTCGGGATTGACAATTTAAAGACATTGCGTTAAACTAGTAAATATCAAGAAAGGACAGAAGACGGTGGTCAATGAACCTGTTTGCCAAAATTTTATTTCCGAGCTTGTCAAGGAATAAAATTTTGACCAAGAAATATTATATCTTCGACAGGCTTAGATAATAATATTTTTTATTTGTTCACTGTTCATTGTTTTTTGTTTATTGAATTATATGGAGATTAAACCATTAGCAGATAGAGTGCTCATTGAGCCAATTTCCACTGAAGAAAAAACCAAATCAGGTATTATTCTACCTGAGACGGCTTCTCAAGAAAAACCCGAACAGGGGAAAGTAGTGGCGGTTGGTCCAGGTCGACCTAATAAACCGATGATTGTAAAAAAAGGCGATGTGGTCCTTTTTACCAAATACGGACCAAATGAGATTAAAATAAATAATAAAGAGTATCTTATCGCTAAAGAGGAGGACATTTTAGCGATATTAGAATAAAATTATGGCAAAACAAATTAAATTTGATGAACAAGCCAGGGGTCAACTTAAAAAAGGCGTTGACCGATTAGTTAATGCGGTTAAAGTTACTTTGGGACCCAAGGGCCGCAATGTTGTTTTAGATAAAGGTTTTGGTTCTCCGGAGATTACCAATGACGGAGTGACCATCGCTAAAGAAATTGAACTGGAAAATAAGTTTGAGAATATTGGGGCAGAGATTGCCAAGGAAGTAGCCAGCAAGACCAATGATTTGGCTGGCGATGGCACAACTACGGCGACTGTTTTAACTCAAGCAATCATTGGTCAGGGATTGAAAAACGTCACCGCCGGAGCTAATCCTTTAGCTCTAAAAAGAGGCATTGAAAAAGGAGTTGAGGCGGTGGTTGATGCTTTAAGGAAAATGTCTAAAGCAGTAGCCGGCAAAGGAGAGATTGCCCAAGTGGCGACTATCTCAGCTGAAAATTCTGAAGTTGGTGATTTGATTGCGGAAATTATCCAGCAGGTTGGTAAGGATGGAGTAATCACCGTGGAGGAATCGCAAACATTTGGCTTATCCAAAGAAATTGTTAAGGGAATGCGTTTTGATAAGGGCTACATTTCTCCTTATATGATTACTAACACGGAGAAAATGCAGGCCGAATATGATGACCCGTATATTTTGATTACTGACAAGAAAATTTCCAGCATTCAGGAAATTTTGCCGCTTTTAGAAAAGGTTACTCAAGGCGGTAAAAAAGATATTGTCCTGATTGCCGAAGAAGTTGAAGGCGATGCTTTAGCTACTTTGGTGGTTAATAAATTGAGAGGCACTTTTAATGCTTTGGCCGTTAAAGCGCCTGGTTTTGGTGACCGACGCAAGGAAATGCTGGAAGATATTGCTGTTTTAACTGGTGGTCAGGTGATTTCTGAAGAAGTTGGTTTGAAATTAGAAAACACGGAATTAAAAATGCTTGGTCGGGCGCGTAAAGTGATTGCTGATAAAGAAAATACTACCATTGTTGAGGGTAGGGGCCGCAAGGCGGATATTGAAGCACGGGTTAATCAAATTAAAACAGAATTAGCCAAGAGTGATTCTGATTTTGACAAAGAAAAATTACAAGAGCGTTTGGCTAAATTAGCTGGTGGCGTAGCCGTGATTAAAGTTGGCGCGGCCACCGAAGCGGAACAGAAATACAGACAGGCCAAGATTGAAGATGCTTTGGCTGCTACCCGAGCCGCGGTGGCTGAGGGAATTGTTCCTGGCGGCGGCGTAGCTTTAATTAGGGCTTTGAAAAGCTTGAAGGAATTAAAATTAAGAGGAGATGAAAAGACCGGTCTGGTTATTTTAAGAAGGGCTTTAGAAGAACCCTTAAGACAGATTGCCAATAATGCTGGTCAGGATGGGGCAGTCGTCGTTGACGAAATTAAGAAAAAAAGCGGCGGCTATGGTTATAATGCGGCTAAGAATAAATACGAGGATTTGTTTGAATCAGGTATTATTGACCCAACTAAAGTAGTCCGTTCTGCTCTCCAGAATGCTGCTTCAGCCGCGGCCATGCTTTTGACTACCGAATGCGTGATTACTGATTTACCGGATAAAAAAGAAGGGTCAGCGTCAATGCCTCCAATGGGTGGAGGTATGCCCGGAATGATGTAAAATTTGATTCTTGATTAAAAAAACAGCCGTTTCGTTCAAGACGGCTGTTTTTTTAATGTAATTTGTCAATAATTGCTTAAAATTTTAGATGTAGTATAATAGCAGAGAGAGTAATAATGCTGCCTGAATGACTTTAGTCAAATCCGACTCAGTCAGATTCGGTTGAATTCTTTCAGGGAATAATAATATGACCACAACTTTATGGATAATTATCGGCCTGATTGTCGTTCTTTTTCTTTGGCTGATAGGTATTTTTAATGGCTTGGTTCGGCTGAAAAACAGAACTAATGAGGCCTGGTCAGATATAGATGTTCAGTTAAAAAGGCGCTATAATCTGATTCCTAATTTAGTTAATACAGTCAAAGGCTATGCCAAGCACGAACGAGAGCTTTTTGAAAAAGTGACTAAAGCGCGGACCGCGGCCATGGGCGCCCAGACAATTGAGGAACACGGCCAAGCAGAAAATATGCTGGCTGGCGCTTTAAAATCATTGTTTGCCGTGGCGGAAAATTATCCTGACTTGAAAGCTAATCAGAATTTCCTGGAATTACAAAGAGAATTAAGTGATACAGAGAATAAAATTCAGGCGGCTCGTCGCTTTTACAACGGTAATGTCCGGGACTTTAATATTAAAATAGAGAAATTCCCTAATAATTTAGTCGCCGGCTTACTTGGTTTTAACAAAAGAAATTTCTTTGAGGTAGAGGAAGCAGCGGCCCGTGAGCCAGTTAAGGTAAGTTTTTAACCGCTCCGAGGGCAGGAGTTGATTTTCAAAAGACGTAAATTTTTCTCCAGCGAAAAAATTTGCTCGGCTTCCGTCAAAATTTTTCGCTAAAGCGAAAACCGAGCAATTTTGACTTCAGACGCTTTTGAAAATTAACTCCTGCCCTCGCTTGTAATAATATTCAATGGCCACTCTTTATACTCACAAAGATAGCAATATCCGCCGGACTTGGATATTGATTAGTTTATTTCTTATTTTTATTATCGGTTTGGGCTGGGTTTTTTCTTATCAATTTAACAGTCCGGTTATTTTAGTGGTGGCGGTTATTTTCAGTACGGTGATGAGTTTTACTTCCTATTGGTATTCGGACAAAATTGTTCTGCGGATGAGTCGGGCTAGAGAAATAAAAAAACAAGATAATCCAGAATTATATCGTTTAGTGGAAAATCTTTCTATCACGGCTGGCCTGCCTATGCCGAAAATCTACCTGATTGATGAAATGGCACCCAATGCTTTTGCGACCGGCCGCAATCCGGAACATGCGGTCGTTGCCGTAACCAGAGGACTTTTAGAAAAATTAGACCGTTCTGAATTAGAAGGTGTTTTAGCTCATGAATTAAGCCATAT
>CAZPQT010000030.1:0-4597 GCA_964589195.1 uncultured Candidatus Saccharibacteria bacterium | reverse complement strand
TGGTTTTGCTTGGAGAAAAATTTCTGCCATAACCAGCGGATGATTCTGTGTCCAGCAATTAAGACGATGACAACCGTGACCAGCCAGAGAAAAATAACTGGTAGAGCAAATATAAAAGCAATAATCGTATCAATGTATACGGTCAGGCTGTTCAGCATGTCTCGGAATGATTGTTTAATAATGAATAAAGGCCGCCAGCGAAGGCCGAATAATTCTACATCAGCTTCAGAAGTAAGGTTAGCTGTGATAGTGGCCATATCAATCTTATCGGAAAGGTATTTTAACTGGCCCTGGATTCGTTCAATCTGGCCCCGAACTTGGCTAAGTTTGGCGGTTACTTTAAGGGTATCTTCAACGGTTCTGGCCTGTTTCATGATTTTCAAATATTGTTCTTCTTCAGCCTGGAGATTTTTAAGCCGCGCTTCCAAATCAACAAATTCTTCAGTAACATCTCTGGCATTGATAGTTTCTTTTTCAACCTTTATAGCTAATTTTTTTATCTCTTCTATAGCAGAGTCAAACTGCTCGGCCGGCACTCGGATGGTGATAGTCCCCGATTTTGTTTTTTGGGAAACTTCATAGATGTACGATTCTGAAACAAAGCCATTTAGTTTTTCGCTAATTGATTTAATTGCTTGGGCTGTTTCTTCCGCTTTTTCAACTAGGAGTTGAAACGAACCATTCTTGATTATTTTCCGTTGAGTCAGTTCTCCTTCATCGGGTTCGGCTATTCTCGGTGATTCTTCGGTGTCGTAGCTATTTTCGGAAGAAAAAGATAATTCGCCGATTGATTGAGACGGCGTTAGTTTATTATTCATGCTTTGGTCAGTCACAAACTGGAAGATAAGAAAAACTATAGCCAGGGCTCCTGCAACAGCTAAAGTGGGGAATAAAATCTTTTTAATTTTTTGAATCATATTTTTTCTAAATTTTAACCAGATTAGATTTAAATTTAATTTAAATCTTGAACGTGATTAAAACTTGAATATTATTAATTTATTTTAGTCGGGGCGGCCGGATTTGAACCGGCGGTCTCTGACTCCCGAAGCCAGCGCTTTAAGCCGCTAAGCTACGCCCCGTATTCAAGGACTGTCCCTAAGATACAGTCCTTCAAGGACTGTCCCTAAGATACAGTCCTTGGTTATTTGACCCAATGTTTGCCTTTTATTTCTAAATCAATTTCTTGCTTTTTCTCTTTAATTTTTCTGTCTTTCTGCTTTAATTCTTGAGCAGAGAGTTCATTTAATTCCTTAGCTCTTTGAGAAAGTTTTTGCTTATTATTGAGTTTGGGTTCTTCCAGAACTTCCGCTAAAAGAGCATTGAGGATTAGGCCGATTTTTGGACTTGGTTCAATCTTTAAAATCTTCATTAAATCATGACCATTGATTTTGAGCATTTTTACGGAAATAGGGTCCTGGGAAACTTTCTCAATTAAATATTCCAGATGACGCAATTTATAGGGAACTGCCTTAGGACAGCCACTGCCTAATCTATCGGTCACCCTTAAATTAATCAAGTCCTTGATATTCTTTAGACCAACCCGCCGTAGCAAACGTCGCACCCCGGCTTCAGTCACTTCGTCCACGCCATAAACAAACATATGATTACGGATTAAAAGAGCCACTTTTTCAATAATCTTTTTAGGAAATTTTAATCTTTGAAGAATGTTAATAGCGAATTTAGCCCCTAATTGGTCATGATTATAAAAGGTGGACTCCGGTCCTTCGCCCACTTTAGTTTGCGGTTTGGCGATATCATGAAACAGAGCCGCCAGTCGTACCTCCAAATTATATTTCCTCTGGGCGGCAAATTTTAAAGAAAGAATTGAGTGTTGGTAAATAGTATAAATATGATGCCGATTCTGGCTGACGCCGACCCCTTTTTCCAATTCAGGGATAATATATTTAAGTAATTTCGTCTCTCTTAATAATTCAATGGACTGGTCTGGTTTTTCTGACATAATCATTCTAATTAGTTCGTCGCGAATTCTTTCTTTGGCCATGGCTTGCAGCCAGCCGGCATTTTTCTGAATGGCCGTCAAGGTTTTTGGCTCAATCTTCCAGCCAGAGGCTGGCCCGCCTTTGGCGGGAAAATCCAGTTCCACGGCTAAACGGATAGCGCGCAGCATTCTTAAGGCATCTTCATTAAAGCGGTCAACTGGCTGGCCGACGGCCCGAATAATTTTTTTCTTTAAGTCCTTTTGCCCGTCAAATAAATCAATGAGCTTCCCTTTTTTATCCAAGGCTAAGGCGTTAATAGTGAAGTCCCGCCTGGCTAAATCCTCTTTAAGGTTAGAAGTGAAACTGATTTTATCGGGATGGCGCTTATCAGTATATTTTTGTTCAGTCCGAAAGGTGGTAATTTCAATTTCTTGGAGATTTTTTTCTTTACTTTCGGTTTTAACGGTAACCGTGCCAAACTTATTCTGGTAAAAACTATCCGGGAATATTTTTTGGATTTGTTTGGGTTGGGCTTTGGTGGTAATATCCCAATCCTTTGGTTTTTGTTTAAGCAAAAGGTCGCGGATACAGCCGCCAACCGCATAGGCCTCGAAACCCGCTTTGTTCAGTTTATTCAAAATAGTTTCAATTTCTCTAGGTAATTTCATATCTTTATTCCGCTTGGGTTAGCTGTTCTCTGGCTGCCTCTATTTTTGATTTTTCTTCAAATTCTTTTTTCTTGCCTATGGCCGTTTCAAAATTAAGAGGCTGAGGATCTTGGGCGAAATAGTATTCCGCCTTTTTGGATTCTTCAAAAAGCGTTTCAATCCAGGCCCGGTCTTGAGGGTCTTTAATCATGGCTACGGCCTGACGACCGCTTTCAAAACCGCTTAATAAAGCGGCTTCGCCTGGCCTTAAGTCAAGACCCATTTTTTTATATTCTCCAACAGTTTCTTGGTCTGTCTTTTGGAAATTTTCTCCGGCCGCCCGGACACTTAAGACCTTTTTCAGGCCATTAAGACCAGCTAAAGAGCCCATGTCAGCCGCTAAAAGAGTTTTTGAGATTTTGCCTTGGGCTACTGGATGTTCAATTGGTGGCTTTCCTTCTTTAATGAGGGCCTGATTGGCTTTTCTTAACTCGTTGCTCATAAATCCCGGATGAGGCCCCATATGTTGATCGATGGCTTGACTAACCTCTTTTCTAACCCTTTCTAATTCTTGGACAGAATAATTTTCAAAGCCGTGTTTTTCTAAATAATCATTAGTTAAGATTTCTTTGCTTTCTTGAGCCGCCTGCTGTCCGTGGGCGATTAAATTATAGCTTTTGATATGAGATATTTCGGCTGGCAAAGGGTCAGCTTTGGTTAAATCATGGAGAATAGCGGCCATTGATAAAATCCTTATTTCTTCTTGCTTGAATTTCTTCCTTAGGGCCAATTCTAAAGAAAAGTCCAAAATTTCTTCATTATGCTGTTTGAACTCAACTAATTGGTCAGGTGATAAAACTCCCTGTTCGTAACGCTGGTTAACCAAATCAATTAAATCCTTATATTGTTCGCGAATTTCTTTTTTCTCTTTTTCCAAACGAGTTTGAAATTCGGTCTGTTCAAAATTTTCTTTCTTTAGAGGAAGCTTGTTTTTTCCCTTAGGCCAGGATTCAATTGTTTCTGCCTTGGTTGGTTTTTCGGTTAATTGTTCCGACATTAATTTTTATTGTATCTTAAAAATTCCCTTTTGGCAATTGACTGAATCTTCTTTTCAAGGTAAACTATTTTTAGTTTAGCGCCTGTAGTTTAATGGAGAGAATAGCTAAATTATGCCCTCGTGGTGAAATGGATATCACAATGGTCTTCGGAACCGTTGTTGGGGGTTCGAATCCTCCCGAGGGCACCAGAGAATTTTAAGGCGCCCATAGCTCAATTGGCAGAGCAGATCCCTCTTAAGGATAAGGTTCTAGGTCCGACTCCTAGTGGGCGCACCAAGAATAAAAAAACAGGAATCCGTTCGGGTTCTGTTTTGTTTTGACTTTTTGGAGGCATTATGATATTTTCTAAATAAGGAAACAGGATATATTTTAGTTCTTTGATGAATTTAATTTTTAGAGAAGGAGAATGACCATGACTGATATCATAGTAAAGCTGTTCAAATTATTGGCTGGTAAGACAGGCGAGTCGGTTGAGTATATCTCTTTGAAAGTATTCATTTTAGCCGCCATCCCTTTTTGCGCCTTTGTCCCCCTGTTTCGGGTTGGCATCCGGCCTGGTTGGTTGACCTTCGACACGATGAGATTTATTGCTCCAGTAGTTGCGGTCTCGGGGTTTATTGTCTACTGTATCCTGAAGATTCGTAGATATGTCTGTAGAGCACAGAAGATTTACAGGCCTGACCTATATACTGCTGCTGGCACGATGAAGTTTGTCTTTGTATCTTGTATAACAATCGGGGCGGCTTTGTTTTCTCTTGGAATGGTCAATCTGGGTTTGCTTTTCAGCGGGACGGCAGGAACTATTTATGTCTTTTGTCTTATTGTTTGGCTAATATGGAAATTGCTGAACAAAATAGACATTTTTGTTAAAGGTCTGGCCATTAACTCCATCGTTAAGAACTGGCTGGCCGTTATTTCGTCAATGGTCGGCTTGGCTGATTTTGTCTTGAAA
>CAZPQT010000029.1:0-5051 GCA_964589195.1 uncultured Candidatus Saccharibacteria bacterium | reverse complement strand
AAAGGAGAAGGGGTTTGGGTTCTTTATAAGGGAAAGAGATGCTGGTTGAGCGATATTTCACAAGAAATATTTAAGGGTATGAAAAAGAGAGAGACAGATCTTGAAGATTTAACTTTTAGCATAGAAAAAGACGGCGAGGATTTTTCTGCCCCGCTTAACCAGTTAGAATTAGCAGAACCAGAATAATGATTCTGCCAATAAGGGGCAATATGGAAAATATTGCCCTTTCCTTTTTAATAAAATGATTGACATATTTTATTGACAACCATTTTACTTTTGTGATAAACTAATTTATAAGGAAAGACTGAGAGAAGAAGTCCGTTTGGAAACGGGCTTTTTTACAAAATATATGGATAAACAACCATTTGTTTCAGCTATTGAACAAATTTGCGAAGAAAAAGGCATTGCCAAGGCAAGGGTCCTGGAGACCATTGAGTTAGCTTTGGCGGCGGCCTATAAAAAAGACTATGGCTCTAAGGGTCAAAACATTAGAGTTAATTTTAATTTGGAAACTGGCCAGATGAAGGTCTTTCAGGTTAAATTAGTCGTTAATGAGTCAATGCTCAAAAAAGAAGACGAAGAAGAAAAAGCAGTCGAGGAAAAAGAAGAAGAAGAAACAGAAGTAGAAAAGAAAATAAGATTTAATCTAGAAAAACATATAATGATTGAGGAGTTTAAAAAACTGCCGGCCAAAGGCATCTTTACGCCTAAAGGTAAAATCCTAACTGAAGAGAAAAAAAAGAAGATTAAATCTGGCGATGAAATCGCCTTTACCTTAAAGGTCCATCAAGAATTCGGCCGAATTGCCGCTCAAACAGCCAAGCAGGTGATTATTCAACGCATTCGGGAAGCGGAACGGGAAGCAGTTTATGATGAATATAAAGACAAGCAAGGCGAAATAGCCAGCGGAATTATCCAGCGCATAGAAGGAAATAATGTTTTCTTAGACATTGGCAAGGCCTTAGGCATTTTGTTTCCTGAAGAACAAATTCCTCAAGAAAGATACCAGATTGGCCAGCGCTTAAGAACCTATATCTTAGAAGTCCAGAAGGATTCCCGCGGACCAACCATTATTCTTTCCCGGGCTCATCCTAAAATAGTCAGTCAGCTTTTTGCTTTGGAAGTGCCGGAAATTGCGGCAGGCACTGTTTCCATAAAATCAATTGCCCGGGAAGCTGGAAGTCGTTCTAAGATTGCTGTTACTTCCACCGAAGAACGGGTGGATCCGATTGGCTCCATGATAGGACAAAAAGGCACCCGGGTTCAGGCAGTGATTAATGAATTAGCCGGTGAAAAAATTGATATTATTGAATGGTCAGAAGAGCCAGTGAAATTTATCAGCGCGGCTCTTTCGCCAGCCAAGGTCATTGAAGTGAAAATAGATAAAAAGAAAAATCAAGCGGAAGTGACTGTTCCGGAAGACCAGCTTTCTTTAGCTATTGGCATCCGGGGCCAAAATGTTCGGCTGGCCGCTAAATTAACCGGCTGGAAAATTGACATTGTTCCTCAAAAAACAGTCAAAGAAGAACCAGCCAAAAAGAAAGAAGAGAAAAAGAAAGAGAAAAAGGAGAAAGTAAAAGAAGAGAAGAAAAAGAAAAAAACCAAACAAACCAAAGAAAAGAAAGCGATAAAAAAAACAAAAGAAAAAGGAAAAGAAAAGGAAAAAACAGAAACAAAAAGTAAAAAGTAAGAAGAAATAAAAGAAGAGAAAAACAGCCAAGAAAAAGTAAAAAGGGCTTGAATTGACAAGTCCTTTTTAATTTGGTATGATTAAGGTGTTAAATAAAACAAATTTCAGATTAATTATTTTCCTAGTGAAGAGAATAAAATGAAAGAAAAAGCAGACAAAATCGAAAAATTATTATTAGCCCATTGTTTATTTGGGTTGCTCGAGATATTTGACCGATTCACTCGGATGATAAGCGGATTTGAAATGAAATCAATCTATGGACAATTTAATTATTCTTATTGGAACCATTATCGGCACGCTGGCAGTCGGTTCTGTTTTGGGTTATTACACTCGGCAAACTATTGCCAGAAAACAAGCTGGGACAATTGAAGCTAAACTTAATAAACTGATTAGTCAAGCCAAAGAAGAAGCCAAAGAAACGCTCTTAAAGGCCAAAGAAAAAGCAAATAAAGTCTTGGAAGAACTCAAAGACGAAGAAAGGGAACGGCAAAAACAATTAAGCCATCGCGAAGAAAGGTTAATCCATAAAGAGCAGAATCTTGAACAAAAAACTAATCAATTAGAAAAGGACTACGCTGACTTTAAAACCAGAGTTCAGAAAGTTAAGAAAATCAAGGAAGAATTGATTAATCTCAGAGAAGAACAAGTCAAAAAACTGGAAAAAGTAGCCCAGCTTTCCCAAGAACAAGCCAAGACAGAACTATTGAGCCAAGCTGAAAAAGAACATCAACAGATTTTATTGGAACGACTAAAAAAATTAGAAAATGAAGGACAAGAAGAACTGAATAAAAAGGCCCAGCAGATTATTGCTTTAGCCATGCAGCGCTATGCGGCTTCGCAAGCAAGTGAAACTACTTCCACGTCCGTTGACCTGCCCAATGACGACCTCAAGGGACGAATTATTGGTAAAGAGGGACGGAATATTAAAACTTTAGAAAAACTGACTGGCGTGGAAATCTTGGTTGATGACACGCCAGGGGCAATTATTGTTTCCGGCTTTGACCCGATTCGCCGCCAAATCGCTAAGATTGCCTTAGATAAATTAATCCTGGATGGACGAATTCAGCCGGCCCGCATTGAGGAAGCAGTTGCCAAGGCCAAGCAAGAAATTACTGAAAAAATTCAAGAAGCTGGCCAGGCGGCTGTTTATGATGTTGGCATTGTCGGTCTTAATCCTCAATTGATTAAAATCCTAGGCCGTCTCCGTTTCCGAACCAGTTATGGACAGAATGTTCTTTTGCATTCATTGGAAGTAGCTCATTTAGCCGGGGCGATTGCTTCTGAATTAGGGGCTAATGTTGACTTAGCCAAAAAAGCTGGCTTGCTTCATGATATTGGTAAGGCCGTTGACCACGAAATCCAGGGTTCCCATGTAGAAATAGGTAAAAGAATCCTTGAAAAATTTAGTATGGATAAAGAGGTAATTAAAGCAATGCAATCCCATCACGAAGAATACCCCTTTGAAAGCTTGGAATCAATTATCGTTCAAGTAGCTGACGCTATTTCCGGAGCCCGACCCGGCGCCAGAAAAGACACCTTAGAGGCCTATCTGAAACGGCTGGAAGAACTGGAAAAATTAGCTAATTCGTTTGAGGGAGTGGAAAAGGCCTATGCTATTCAGGCCGGCCGGGAAATCAGGGTCTTTGTTCAACCCGAGGAGATAGATGACTTAGCGGCTCATCATCTGGCTAAAAACATTGCTGAACAAATCCAGCAAGAACTCAAATATCCCGGTGAAATCAAGGTTAATCTTATTAGAGAAACCAGGGTAATCGAATACGCCCGTTAAAAAAACTTCTTATCCTTATGAAAATACTCTTTTTTGGCGATATCGTTGGCCAGCCCGGTCGTCAAGCAATTAAAAAAATTCTGCCTCAATGGCAGAAGAAATATCAACCGGACTTGATTATAGCTAATGGAGAAAATTCAGCTCACGGCAGCGGCCTTACTGAAAAATGTCTGAATGAAATTATGGAAGCAGGTATTGACTTTGTTACTTTAGGTGACCATACTTGGAAACAGAAAGACATAATCGCTCTTTTAAACGATAAAAAAATACCATTAATTAGACCGGCTAATTTTCCGCCAGGGGTACCCGGACAAGGTTATCGTTTGATTGAATTAAGAACTAAAAAGATTTTGGTTATTAATTTGATTGGTCGGGTCTCTATGCACGAAGATTATGATTGTCCTTTCAGAAAGGCTGATGAAATTCTGGAAGAAAAAGCCGAGGAAGCTGATATTATCATCGTTGACTGGCATGCGGAAGCAACTTCAGAAAAAGTTTGCTTGGGCTGGTATTTAGATGGTCGGGTGGCCGCTGTTTTAGGCACCCATACTCACATTCCCACAGCTGATGCCCGTATTTTACCTAAAGGCACGGCCTATATTTCTGACGTAGGCATGGTTGGTGTCAGAGATTCCAGCTTGGGCAGAGACAAGGAAGCGGCTATCAAAAGATTTCTCACCCAAATGAACCAAAAATTAGAAGTAGCTGAGGGACCGGTTGAGGTGGATGCAGTACTCGTGGAAATAGGCGAGAAAGGCAAAGCAAAGAAAATAAAGCCAGTTCAAGAGATTGTTGCCTTTTAAAAGGGGATTTGTTAAGATATTATTAAGAAGTGTAACAAAGGTCGAAAACACAAAATAATGAACAATGAATAATGAGCAATGAACAAAATTTAGGAGCCTCGCTCCTTAAAGTTCGCTGTTGGTTGTTCTATGTCCAATTGAAATTATGGCTAAAGCCATGACTAAAGAAGAATTAATTGAGGCCGTAGCTAAGGTTTGCGATTCTAAAAAACAAGCGGCTGACGCAGTTAATGCGATAATTGATACTATTACCAAGGCCCTAATTAAAGGAGAGAAAATTACCTTAACTGGTTTTGGCACTTTCAGTGTCTCTAAAAGAGCGGCCCGCATGGGTGTTAATCCGCGAACCGGCGCTAAGATCAAAATTTCGGCCAGAACCGTTCCTAAGTTTAAGGCCGGTAAATCCCTTAAGGACGCAGTTAAGTAGTAAAAGTCATTCTGCTTTCGAAAGCATAACAAAAAGGCGATCACCTTAGGCGACCGCCTTTTTGTTGTGGGAGTAATTATGCAACTCGGCTCGAACCTATTTTATCAAAAATTTCCTGCCCCAGGCCTCTTCCAATTTTTGCCTGTCGGTTCGCCTTGTTCATAACCGAAAAGCAAATGCGGAACGAGCCAAAAATTATTGAAGGGTTGTGGAAAACTTACTTTGCCACGATTGAAATTATTTAGTATTATTATAATTGAACTGATTAAACAATAGATATTTGTTCTTATTTATCTTTTACGATAAAATAAAGTTATGGAGGGTTATGTAAGAAATAAGAGG
>CAZPQT010000028.1:0-5408 GCA_964589195.1 uncultured Candidatus Saccharibacteria bacterium | reverse complement strand
TTCTAAATCAGTTGGCGTTCAAGCAGAACTGCCCGGCTGGCAGGAAATTTTACCTCAATAAATCAGGGACTTTAGGAATCCGACTTCTCAAAAGAGAGTCGGACTCCTTATTGATAGACACTAGAAAGAAAATCCACTTAACAATGGATTTTTTCTTTTTAGATTTAGTGGTATAATAAAGGTAATGTTGAAAAATAATATTCAGAAGAATCATCTTGGTCAACAAGCTGGTTTTACGCTAATCGAATTATTAGTGGTTATTTCTATCATGGGTTTACTTTCTACTTTGGTGTTAGCCAGTCATCATAATAGTCAGAAAAAATATGCTCTTTCCCAAGCCACTCAACAATTAATTTCTGATTTAAGAAAAGCCCAGAATATGGCGATGAGTGGCGTTGATATTGAAGGACAGTATTACGGATATGGTGTATATGTTCGTCGTCAGGATTCGGATATTTCTTACATATTTTATGGTGATAAAACATTACCTGATGGTAATAATAAGTATAATAGTGGCACTGATGATGTTCTTGAGACAGTCAATTTACCTAACCAAATTAAGATTCAATCAACCAATCCTGCCTCAAAAATAGATGTATTTTTCAGACCGCCAGACCCAGTTACTTATATTAATGCTCCTTCTGGTGTAAATCCAGGGACAATTACTTTAGAACTTGAAGGCGCTTCTTTAACTAAGACAGTTACGGTGACCACGGCTGGCTTGATTTATGGTAATTAAAATAAAAGGGGATAAGGCTCCTATTGGGAGCCTTACTCCCAGAATTCTACTTATGTCCAATCATCATCAGAATGGCTTTACTCTTCTTGAGGTAATTATTACTATCTTTATTGTGGCCATTGGCTTGGTGGGGATTTTAAGTTTGGTTAACATTTCCCTAAAAGGACCTGCTTTGAGTAGGGATAGATTGATTGCTTCTGGCTTAGCCCAGGAAGGCATAGAGATTGTCAGAGATATCCGGAAATCTAATATTGAGTGGGGTGATTGGGAATGGTATGGTTCCATAGCCACTAGTACCAGTCAAAGTTATCGCGTTCAGTATAATAGCACTAGTTTAACAACACCTTATTCCGGCGCTTATTTAAAAACAAATGCTAATGGTCTTTATCAGTATGATTCTGGAACAGATACCCTTTTTAAGCGTAAGGTAACTTTGACTAAAGTTTCTTACAAAGAAGTCAAAGTAGTCGTTGAAGTAAAATGGCAAACCAAAGGTAATTCCCACGAATTAATCGCTGAAGATAGATTATGGAATTGGAAATAGTAAAGGACTGCCCCTGAATGTCGTATTAATATGAAAAACAAGGGATTCACTTTAATTGAACTACTTATTGCTATGGCTGTTTTTAGTTTGATTGTTGTGGCTATGTCGGCCACGGCTGTTTCTGTGATTAAAAGTCAGCGCAAGGGCTTTGCTCTTCAAAATAGTCAGGAAACAGCTCGTTATATCTTAGAATCAGTCAGTAAGGAAATTAGAATGAGTGTGATTGATTCAGACGCTGGAGATGGGCTGTCTAGTTTAAATATTACTAATGCCAAAAGTGAAGACGTTGATTATCGGTTTATTAGCCAGAAACTGCAGCGTCAGATAGATGGAGGCGGCTGGCAGGATTTAAATCCCACTAATCTTGAAGTAACTGGTAGTTTTTATGTTAGGAAAGATGATCCTAATAATCCCTTAGATCCAGAACGGGCAGCTGTGACTATTGTTATGAAAGTAAAAGCCACTGGGGGTAAAGCGGAAAAAGAGGCCGAGATTTATTTACAGAGCACTATATCCTCAAGGGCATTTTAAAAATGAAAAAAAATATTATTCAGCAACAAGGAGCCATTTCAATACTTTTAGCTGTTTTGCTTTTGGCAGAACTATCGGTCATTGGTTTAGGTATTGCTACCTTGACAGTTGGACAAATAAAAATGTCTGGACAGGTAGGACAATCCGTGATAGCTTATTATGCGGCTGAAGCCGGGGCGGAAAAATGCCTTTATCAGGCGAGAAAAGGAACAGAAGGATGTGCTTCGGTTGGAGGACAAATATCTGGCAATTTAACTGGCGATTTAAGTGAAGCTACTTATGAGGCTGAAGGTAATGGTGAGGTTGGTGTTTACCCGACTCACGGCACCATTACTTCCATTGGCCAATTCGAAAGCACTAATCGGAAAGTAGAATTAACCTGGTAGGGACAGTCCCCGAGGGACACTCCTTAAGGACTGTATCTTAGGGACAGTCCCTAAGATACAGTCCTTCTCTTTAGAGAGAATTTATGCTTAAGTCCAAAGAGAGAATTTTAAACATATTTATTATTTTAATTATTGGCGGTCTGGGGGGTATTTTAGCTGACCAATTTCTTTTGCCTTATTTAGCCACCATCCCGCCTTTTTCTAAAATAGAGTTTATCCAACAGGCCAGCAATGGAACAACCATTATTAACCCAACCGAGAAAATTATTATTACAGAAAACACGGCGCTGGAGCAAGCCATTGATAAAATCAGCCCTTGCTTAGTAGCTATTCAGTCATATCAAAACAAAAAATTGCTCAGCCAGGGGACTGGTTTTATTGTTACCGGTGACGGATTAATTATTACGGCTGGTGATTTAATTCCGCCCAAGGCTGACCAGTATTTAGTTTTTCGTAATAACCAGTCCTTAACTGCTCAGTTGGTTAAAAAGGACTTTGAAACTAATTTAGCTCTGCTTAGAATAGAAGAAACTAATTTGCCGGTAGTTTCTTTAGATAGTTTAGAAAATTTACATCTGGGCCAGCGGATTATTTTAATTGGTCTTCAGTCCCAGAAAGATATTTTTTCTCGCTTTGTTAATCTAGGGATTATTCGCAGCATTAATCAAGAGATATTAAAAATTAATTTGGCCGAGGAAAATACCTTAGCCAATGGCAGTCCTTTAATTAATATCAAAGGCGAAGTTATTGGTTTGAATTTAGTTGACTACCAAGGTCTGCTCAAAACCATCCCATCTAATAAAATAAAAGAATTTATTGGTTTTTAAGGACTGTATCTTAGGGACAGTCCCTGGGATACAGTCCTTGAAAAATAATTGAATATGAATCTATTAATCACTGGAGGAGCCGGCTTTATCGGCTCTAATTTTA
Organism: uncultured Candidatus Saccharibacteria bacterium; assembly: GCA_964589195.1. GTDB lineage: Bacteria > Patescibacteriota > Minisyncoccia > Portnoybacterales > UBA2143 > CAZPQT01. The sequence continues at coordinate 2,278 of CAZPQT010000028.1, read as the reverse complement.
TTCGCTATATTCTCAATCAATATCCAGATTACAAGATTATTAATCTGGACAAGTTAACTTACGCTGGTAATCTGGAGAATCTGCGGGATATTGAAAATAGTCCCAATTACGCTTTTGTTAAAGGGGATATTTGCAATGAGAGGATAGTTGATAAACTAGTTTCTCGAAAGCCAGATGCCATAATCAATTTTGCTGCCGAATCTCATGTCGACCGTTCTATTTTAGGACCAGATGAATTTTTAAGAACAAATGTTTTTGGCACTTATACCTTATTGAAAACAGCTGAAAAATATAAAATCTCTCGTTTTATTCATATTGGGACTGATGAAGAATACGGCGCTATCGAAAGCGGCTCTTTCAAAGAATCAGATGTTCTAAATCCCTCTAGCCCTTACTCAAGTAGCAAAGCAGCCGCCTCTCTTTTAGCTCTTTCTTATTTCAAAACATATGAATTGCCAGTGATTATCACCCGTTCCTCAAATAATTTTGGTCCTTTTCAATATCCTGAAAAATTGATTCCCCTTTTTGTGACTAATCTTTTAGAAGACAAAAAAGTGCCTGTTTACGGCGATGGCCAGCAAATACGCGACTGGCTTTATGTGATAGATAATTGCGCTGGCATTGATTATATTTTGCATCATGGCCAAATAGGCGAGATTTATAATATTGGCGGCGGCAACGAAAAAACTAATTTAGAAATCACCAGAATTATTTTAAATCGCCTGGGCAAAGACGAAAACTATATTGAGTATGTTCGGGACCGTCCTGGCCATGACTGGCGTTATGCCTTGGATTCCACTAAACTGCGAAATTTGGGCTGGCAGCCGCGATATGAATTTGAAGAAGCCATGGCCAAAACAGTTCAATGGTATCAGGACAATCCTCAATGGTGGCAGCTTCTTAAAGTCAGGTGAGATTCCAGGGACTGTCCCTAAGATACACTCCTTAAGGACTGTATCTTAGGGACAGTCCCTGGGATACAGTCCTTGAAACCTTAAAAATTTAATAGAGGAGGTGAGCGATGAGAACTATTCTTCAGAAGGTGGGAGAAATTATTTTCCAGCACCTGGCTAATTTAGTTACAGCTATGGGTATTATTTTAACTGCTTGGCTGAATGTAATCCTTTGGAATCAGCCAGCCGAACACAGTTTATTAATCCTCTTATTTGCCGTCGGTGTCGGACTTTCCGATTTAGCAGACGGCTGGCTGGCTCGGCATTATCAAATAGCCACTTCCATAGGCGGCTTTTTGGATAAATTTCGAGACAAATTATTTACCTGTTCTCTTTTTGCTTATTTTCTTAGAGAACTTTGGCGCTGGGCTGACGGAATTTGGTTAGCTCTTATTAAAGGACTAATTATTTTGACTTTAGCCATTGAACTCTTTTTGGTGACTGTCTGGATTATTGGACTTGTCAAGAAACTTGATATGAGTTCTCATTTGGCCGGTAAGATTAAAACAACTTTTTGCTTTGCGGCCATTGGCTGGTGGTTCTTTATAGAATGGTTAGGAAACTTGCTCCAGCGTGATTTTAAAAACCACCTCTCTTTCGTCTTGATTTTCTTACTCTTGACAGCTTCAATTTATGGTATTTTAAGCATTGTTGGCTATCTCCAACGCTATCGTTCAATCAAAAATAGCCGCTAAGGCCTTGTTAAAACAACGAGGCCTTTTTATGTAATTGTTGACATAATAACAAAATGATGTTATCCTATCTTTAGTTTCAGTTCTCGAAAAACCGAATAATTGAAGTTAATGGCTACTTTTGAAAGGAACTTAGGATGAGATACACCAAACTAACTTCAAGTGAATTAATCAAGGAATTCCATAGTCCAGATTTAAGCCGGGATTGGAAACTGCTTCATCTTTACGAAATGGGGACTATTCTTCTAGAAGGTAAGGAAGAAGTCAAAGAAATAGAAGCTCTCTTCCGGGAATTATTAGCCGGTAGCGATAAGCCCGACAACTGTCCTGACGACTATCAAACGATTATCCTTCGTTATCTTCTGGCTCTGGAGTCCATAGACAGGGAAACTTTTGATATATTAGAGGCTTTTTCTAAAACTTCTCGGAAAAATAGAATGATTTATAAGAAAGCTGAAGAGCTGGTCATCTAAGCCCGTTAGAGCCAAACAATCGAAAACGCCCCATCAAATTTTTAGATGGGGTTTTTTATTATCCACTTTGCCTGGTTTATTTTTTAAGATAAAATAAAACAGAGGAGGAATTTTTATGAATCAAAATATATCTTTAGCAAAATATTTATTAGTTTGCGCT
>CAZPQT010000027.1:0-5719 GCA_964589195.1 uncultured Candidatus Saccharibacteria bacterium | reverse complement strand
TTTTAACTACCTATTCTATTATAGCAAAAATAGACCAGCCGGCAACCCAGGCAACGAAAAAGCCCTGTCCGTAAACAGGGCTTGTTACTATTAGGCATTCTTCACCTAAATTATTATTATATAGACTATATCAACGCTTTATCTTTATCCTTATTGACAAATCCTTCGCTTCTCCAAAATTTCTCTAAGCACACAGATATCAGAATTAGCTGGTAAAGAGTCTAAAGATAGGCGGCCAATTCCTTCAAGGATACTCCCTCTTCTGGTTCGGACCTCCATTTGACCTAAGGCCTCTTGATATTTTTCTTCCAGTCTCTTGGTCGGCAGCCGAGAAAAGTTTCTTCTCTTCCGTCGGGCCAAGCGGATAATTTCATAATGGCCAGGCAGCCGATGAAAAAACTGGAGGTAGAGATAATCACGGAGCGCCTCTGACGACTCTATCAACCGATCAATCTGCTCGTCAGTCAAGTCTTCCGGCTCCTCCAGCAAGAGGAGCCATAATTCTCTAAATTCCTCACTTTTTACATCAATTAGCTTAGCCATCTTTTGCCTCCTCTTTTATTAAAAATTCGCTGTTAACGAACTGGTTGCCAATTAAAATAAGGATATCATAAAAGCATTCTTACGTCAACGGAGGCATTCTACAAATCTATTTCAACTTCCGGCTTATCTTTGTCAAGCAAGTCAGTGGTTGCTTTGGCCTGACATTGTTCAGTCAGCAAATTAGCCAATTCATCTCTGGCTCGTTCAATAAGCGATGATGGAGCTGGATCAATGCCGTCAAGATTAATGACAATTTTTTTAGTTTCTTCGGTAAGCTTGGTAAAATCCCCGTTGCGCCAGTTCCATTTTCGGCACATCACATTCAAGGTTTTATCGTCAAAGTAAATTACTTCGTTGGGCTCGGGATTTTCCTTATCTTGAGTGCCTAAGGGAATAAATATCTCGTTGCCTTTAGCCAGGCCGAGTCGCAGATTGCCTTCTATTCTTTCAACGTCATCGCCGCCGCAGGGGAGCAGATATTTGATGGAGATATAATTAAATAAAGCGACTACCGAGTTTATAAAAGGCAGACCGCCGCCCTGAGTAATTCTTTTTAAAAGCGACTTAATTGAAGGAAGGAATTGATTTGGATTAGAGCCGAATTTCAAATGGACCTCATCCCAGGCTTTGACTAATTCATGCTCCACTAAATTTTGGCCCATTTTTTCTTCTATTTCTTTGTTCAAGAGCTTCTTAATTCTTTTATTGCCTGGAGCGTTGCCTATCTCACTGACGATAATAATCCCCCTTTTAAAACTGGGAAATTGATTAAAAATATCCCGGCCAATGATAATTTTCCTCATTATATTTTTTATTATACCAAAAGCCGCTTTCTTAAGCAATCTGGCAAATAAAAAGATTATTCAACTTTAATCTATAGCGAAAACCTTATTTCTCTCTTTAAATCCCTTAACTAATCTTATTCTTGAAACAGGAATCTTAAAATATAAAGATAAAAGATTGGCAACCGCTCTGTTAGCTAAACCCCTGACCGGCTTCTCTTTGACTTTAATTTCAAAGCTGTCCTCTGATTTTTTGATTATTTCCTCTTTTTTTGAATTGGGAAAAACTTTAACCTTAATTATCATTTTGTAAAAACCTTGCCTTGAATAATTTTATTGGCCGGCTTGCCGCGAATCATCGTCTCTCTGGCAAACGGCTTCCCGCACCGAGGACACTTCAAATCCCCTTTGGTAAAATCTTTAATAATTCTGTCTTGGTAGCATTTAACCAGATGACCGGAGCCGGCTTTAAGGTATTTATAAAGCTCCTTCTGGCAATTAGCGCAATAAACTTTAATAATATGTCCTTTATCTCTTTTCACCATTCTTATTCTGCCAAAAAACCGCCTCTTTGGCGATTTTTTACTCGTAAAAAGCATGTCTTTTTGGTAGCATTTCAAAATCAGCCGGTCTTCTCGCCAATCAATCTCCTATATTCGCAATATTCGCAATTCTCGCTGGCCAAAGGAATTTGCTCGGAATCCAGGCACTTTTTAATTTCCAAAAGAGTCGGTTCAATCCATCTATCATCTCCCTGATGAGGAATAATCATTAATTCGAACTCCAGCCGGCCGTCAAATTGAGGCCGGTTTTTCCCGGCATTGGCAAAAACAAAATAGCCGGTCGGCGAAACCTTAAAACCTTTTTTCCGGAAAATCCATTGATAAATTTCCATCTGTTGTTTATAACTCTGTTTGTATTCATCCTCTAGGGATATCTCCTTGCTGGTGCTGGTTGCTTTATAGTCAACAATCAAAAGTTCCTTGTCTTTATTAATCCAAACATCATCAATAATGCCGCAAATTTCCAGATTAGTTGGCTGGTCTAAAACACAAGCCCCGACATATTGATAAACATCATCCCGCCAAATAGGCAAATCCGGATGTTTAAAGGGTACCGCGTCAATCTTGTATTTCTTCATCAGCTCATGGGCCTCGCCATTCTTGCGCAATAAATCAAATTCATTCTTCAAAAGCTGGTCCACAGCCGAGTTCAAAGGCCAGCCAGGCATACTCGGCCGGCTCAGACCGATTCTTCTGTCTATATAAAAACAGCGGGGACACTCTAAAAACATGCTAATCTTTGACCGACTAATCCTAAAAGGATTCTTTGCCCCCGGCACATAAAGATTACTTTCCCTCTGATGGTATTTATTCATCTTTTTATTTTATCACAAAAGGAACCTTTTGACTATTTCCAATAAAATAAGGGCTAGATTTTTTAAACCTAGCCCTTGATCTTTTAAGCATTCATTATCCTGCATCATAATGGCGAACAAAAGAACCACAAACGGTGCAGTAAACATCTCCATCAAGAAAATCTGGATCATAGTTTCTCACTTTTTGTCGGCTTGGTGGTGCTCCGCATTTCGGACAATTTGGCGACGCTTTAGCTAAAAAATGAAGAAGGCTGACTGTGTTACAATCAGAAACTTTAACTTTTTCCTGACCAGACATCTATTTCTCCTTTCTTTAAGGTTAACTTTTTTAAAGATTTGCAAGAGCTAACGAGAACTAAGACAAGTGTATTCTAAGAATGTAGGTATGTCAATTTTTTAAAAATCTCAAAACCACAACCAAGCAATCAGAAAACCGGCTATTCCAATCATTACATCCCAAATCTTATCAAGCATCAATTCTTTTCTGAAAAGATATTTAGAAACGGCTGTCTCAAAAAACTCATAGAATATTAACAGACCCAAGACAACCAACCAGGCATAGTTAATAGAAAAGTAATGAGAAAAAACAATTCCCAGAATTAAACCGGAAGCAAAATGGACAAAGCTCCATCTATCCAGATAAAAATACTTTTTCTGACAGATGATTTTAGCCATCCATCTTTGCAGCCGATTGGAAAATACTGGTCTTTCACCCATGTTTGCTATTATATCAGAAAACCGCCCCTTTGGCGATTTTTTTATAAACACTCAACTTTACTCTACGGCTCATAATTCTTAATAAATAGAGTTGGTCCTCGCCAGTACTCCAATTTTGTCCGGCCTTGCCTTTCTTTCCAATATCCTGGAAATGATTTGCCTTGTTTAAAAGGAGCAATACAGATAGCCAAATGGAGATGGGCATCTTCCCACCAACCATTTTCTTGTGTCCAAGCCGGAGCTATTATCCCGATTCTTTGACCTAATTCTACTTTAGTCCCTTTCTTAACCAATCTCTTGCCCAGATGCCCATAAAGAGAAAAGAATACATTTCTTGTTTTGGGGTCTTTATGAGCAATAATAATGATGTTGCCCCAATTACGATGACCACCCTGTTTAGGACTTTTTTTGCTGGCATAAAGAGCAGAATAAACTACTTTTCCCCTGCCTATGGATTTAACTATAGTTCCGGCTTTAATATTACAATCTTCGCCCAAATGCAATCCCCAATCTATTCCATCATAAATACATCTTTCCTTAAATTTATAACTGTTCACTTCCCATTTCTTAAATGGAAAATCTAGTTTAGGAGTATAGAGATAAGCCATATCACTATTCTACCCCCTCAAATTATTCAGAGCAAGCAAAAAACCGCCCTCTTGGCGATTTTTCAAAACTATTGACAAAGATTGCCTTATAGGTTTAAAGTAAAAAGTCGGGGTAGCTCAGGAGGGAGCAGGCGCTTTGTGTGCGTCAGGACGCGAGGTGAGTTGAACCGGAAAACGAGTCCTCGCCCCCGACCCAAATCAGTACCTTTCAAGTAATTTGAGCAAAGTGAGACCGGAGTCAAAATCACTCCGGTTTTTTTTATCTGAAGAAAACTCTAAACTGACATTCTTTTAACAACAAAGTTTCTAATTCTTTCGGGCATTTATCCAATCTTTCCTTGTTTTCTCCAACATAATGACAAATTGTCTTAACCGACACAAAGCCAAGGCCTTCAAAAATCCCATCTTCAGTTTTGCTATAAAAACAAGCGGACAAAACAGAGGCGCCGGCAGATTCTCCGGCCACTATCTTGCCCTTTAATGATTCAAACAGGGTTGGATATTTTTTTAAGGCTTCTAATAATTTAAGGGGTTGACCGCCATGAAAATATATAATATCTGTTTTCTTTATCTGCTCTAAAAAATTATCAACAGTGGCAATTTCAAAATTAAATTCTTTATTCTCCCCGTTCCTTTCAAACTGCAAGGTATTTTCACTAAATGCCTGTTCGTATTTTATTTGTCTTTTAGCGAAAAGGACTAAAAGAATATTCACCTGTTCCGGAGTATTTTTTAGAATCTCTTTGAAGAATAGGTTGTTTTCAGAATTTGTTCTTCCAGCAAATCCGCCGTGAAGTATAAATTTTGTTTTCATATTTTTATTATACCAAAAAACCGCCCTCTTGGCGATTTTTTGACTTCATTCTTTACTGAATAAAGATAAACTTAACCTTCAAAATTAAATAGCTCATCTATGGTTACCTTAAGCGCTTTGGCCACTTTATAAGCAAGATGAAGCGAGGGGTTATACTTATCCCTTTCTAAAAAGACAATTGTTTCCCTTCTCACCCCAACCTTCTTAGCTAAATCCTCTTGGGTCAGATTGTATTTGGCTCTAAGTTCTTTAATACGGTTTTTCATATTAAATTAATTTACCTTTTCTATCGTAATAAATCCAGAAGATAGAAAAGGCCACCGCCATACCAGCAATACCGCCCCCGACCGTCTGACCAGCATCTAAATGCTCTAAGCCAAATAATTTGTTGGCAAAAAAGCTTTCAAAAAAGGATATACAAAGCAACCAGTATAAAGAGACGTAAAAGGATTTAGCCGCTGCCTGGATTATTACCTTTCTTGACCTTTCATCCTCTAAGGGCATGCCTTGTTTTATATCCCTATACCTTCTCAGGATTAAAAAGGTCATAAAAACAACTAAGAGCAAGGGAATGAAAATACCGAGCATATCTCCGGGATTTAACTCTTTTTCAGGAATTATCGTCAAGCCGTACAAGGCAATGCCGCCTAATAGGGTCAGAGTCAGCACGGCAATCAAAATTAAACGAATTTTATTTTTTCCCATAATTTTTTATATTAGAGTTAATTAATTATAACATTATGTTATATCGACCTAACTCAATGTTATATTATTCTAACACACTCGTCAAGGCCTAAGTTATCCACAGCCACAATACTGGACCAAAAAACCGCCCAAAAGGCGATTTTTTATCCAGTTCCCCGAAAAATTATCAAGA
>CAZPQT010000026.1:0-5839 GCA_964589195.1 uncultured Candidatus Saccharibacteria bacterium | reverse complement strand
CAAGGACTGTCTCTGAGGGACTGTCCCTGGATTACAATCCTTTATCAACAATCAAAACACCGCTTAAATGGTCAATTTCATGTTGGATAATACGGGCTAAAAGACCTTTAGCTTTTATTTTAACTGGCTGACCATTAAGAGCGAGCCCTTGAACAATTATTTTAACTGATCGGGTAACTGGTACAGAAAGATTAGGCAGGCTTAAACAACCTTCTTCTATTATTTCTTTTTTACGAGAAGTTTTTTTTATTTGAGGGTTGATTAAGGCCAGAGCTTCTTTATCAGGTTCCGGCTTAGCGATAATTATCTGAAGCAATTGGCCAACTTGGGGAGCCGCTAAACCAATTCCATCTTTAGCTTTCATGGTCTCAATCATATCTAAAACCAACTGCTTGATTTGAGTAGTTATTTCCTTGACCTCTTTAGCTTCTTGTCTTAGAATGGGATTATCTTGACCTGTTTGAATAGGTAAAATCATTGTTTAGTCCTTTGAAAATAAGGGGGATGAAGAGATGGCCTGGTATTGATGGATAGCTATCGTTTATGTGATTTTTGCTTTGTTAATTATTATTCTGACAATGATAATAGCTGTCAAGAGTGAACGACAGGACCGCTGGCAGAGAAAACCCGATTATTGGCGTCTTGGCCAGGGAGCTGTCATCTTTGGTCTGAGTTGGTTTTATTATTTAGCCGTTGAACCATTAACGCGAATAAATAAGGAGGTGAGAGAAATGAAACAACGATCTTCTTCGGCATCAGCCTTTAATTATTTTCTTTGGGTCTTCACTGTTTTTGTCAGTATTATAGTTATAATGCTGATAGCTTACGCGGTAATTTGGCTGAAATCGGAAATGATTTGGTCTTGGCAAACGTTTTACGGATGGCTGCTTTTCATTTACATTTCGGGATTGTATTTGGTCTCTGGTCTCGAATTAGCCGTTGTTCAGTGGCGTTCCAAGCTAAAATATCAGAATGGAGGAGTATTCTTTCTGGTCAATATTTTTGAACTGAGCTTAGTAACGATTGCCTGGCCGGCTATCGGTATCTATTTTCTTCTTGATGATTACTCCGGTTTTTGATGGAGGCCCAACAACTTTTCTTCGGTCAATTGGCTGATAGGCCCGCAGAATGTTTTTTTTGCGGGTTTTTTATTTAACCATCCGCCATTCAATATCTGATTCCTGGCCGACAAATTCTTTCCATTCTTCGTCTTGGCTAATCACATACCATTTCTTTTTGGTGGCTGACCAGATCATGGGGTCATCTCGGAAAAATGGTTTTTTAACTATTTCTTTTGGTTTGAGGCGGTCTAATTCCAACCATTTTTTAAAAACGGTTTCAATGGCATAGTCCAAATTGCGTGATTTAGCCCATTGGGCTACTTTGGTGATGGCTTTTTTAGCTTCGCGAAGTGAACCGGCCAATTCTAATAGTTGTTTAGCTGGTCTGGTATAACGGGAATAAACTATTTTTCTTTTCTTAGCATCGTCTTTTATTTTATCCAAACTTAGCCCCTTGGTCTGAAAGTAGTGATTGACAATTTTCTGAATAGCTGTTTCTTGGCGTTTTTTTTGCGCTGAAGTTTTCCGAGACCGACCTCTTTTTTTTCCGCCAGCCCTAACTTCAATGGGTCTTAATTGCTTTTTAGTTTTCTTTTTTTGGGGCATAATTAGATGTTCCTTTGGTGAACATATTTTAAGCCAGCTTTAATAAAGAAGAGCTTCTTTTGTTACTTTTCATTATAGTCCTTCTTTGTTATACTTCAAGTATTATGAAAAGTCACCGGATTTTTATTGCTGTCAATTTACCGGCCCCAATCAAGAAAAAATTATTAGAGTTTCAGCGGCAATGGGCTGATTTGCCGGTTCGTTGGACTAAAGAACCGAGTTTGCATATCACCTTGGTTTTTATTGGTTATGTCGGTAATGATGAAATGTTAGAAATTTGTAAGTTAGCTCGTCAGGCGGTCAAAAAAAATCAACCTTTTGAAATTAAATTAAAAAGAATTTCTTTAGGACCGTCCTCAAGACCGCCGCGGCTGATTTGGATAGAAGGGGAGGAAAATCCTGCTTTGGCTCAATTAAAAAATAACCTGGAAGACGCTTTACTTAATTCGACTACTAGTGGCTATAATCATCAGGAAACTCGTCATTTTCGAGTTCATATTACTTTGGCCAGAATTAGGCAAGAAGAGTGGCGACGTTTGCCTAATAAACCTGAAATAGACCAAGAAGTTTCTTTGTTTTTTCCAGTCGAATCAATAGAAGTTATGGAAAGCCGATTGTTAAAAGATGGAGCAGAGTACACTGTTTTAGAATCAATCAAATTATGAAAACGGAAATTTTAGGAGTCAAAATGGACAATTTGGCTATGGAAGAAGCTCTCCAAAAAGTAGAGGACTTTTTAAAAGATGGCCAGCAGCATTATATTGTTACCCCTAATCCAGAGTTTTTAATAGAGGCGCAAAAGGATAAAAAGTTTAAGAAAATTCTCAATCAGGCGGATTTAGCTATGCCTGATGGCATTGGATTAATCTTTGCTTCTTGGTTTTTGTTACAACCACTGAAGCAAAGAATTGCCGGCACGGATTTAATGGAAAGAGTTTGTCAGAGAGCTGCTTCCCGAAAATGGCCGGTTTTTTTATTAGGTGACAAGGAAGATGGTTTAGTCGAGAAAACAGCCGGCAAATTAATAAAGAAATATCCTGGCTTAGAGATTAACTCTTTGAATAAAATTCTGGGTTGCTTTAAGGAAAAAATCACTGAATCAGTTTCCTTGGTTGAGAATAGGCCAGCAGTACTTTTCTTGGCTTTGGGAGCGCCTAAGCAAGAAAAATGGATCGCCAGGAATTTAAGAAAAATGCCTTCAGTTAAGTTAGCTATGGGCGTAGGCGGTGCTTTTGATTTCATTTCTGGTCAAGTTCCTCGGGCGCCTAAGTTTTTGCGGGCAATTGGTTTGGAATGGCTTTGGCGATTATTTTGTCAGCCCTGGCGAATTAAACGTATTTTCAAGGCAGTTATTGTTTTTCCCTGTTTAGTGATAAGGAGTGTATTTCAGGGACTGTCCCTCTAATACAGTCCTTGCAAACAAGGACTGTATTAGAGGGACAGTCCCTGAACCGGGGAATCCCTAAGTATTATGGATTTATCAAGGATTAAAAAAGCATATTTTATTGGCCTAAAGGGAGTGGGCATGACCGCTTTGGCTCAGATTCTCCAGGGTCGGGGAATAAATGTTTTAGGTTCCGATACCAAGGAGAAATTTTTTACTGATCAGGTTTTGAAAAAATTAAAAATCAGAGTAATTGAAGGTTTTGATAAAAAGAATATACCACTTGATGTTGATTTGGTTATTGTCTCGGCGGCTTATCTTAGTCCAGGAGTGAAAAATCCAGAAGTTGACCAAGTAAAGAAACAAGGTTTGCCTCTTTTAACCTATGCGCAGATTTTAGGACAGCTTTTCCAGGAAAAGTATGGTTTGGCCGTGGCCGGCACTCACGGTAAAAGCACGATTACGGCTATGTTAGGACTGGTTTTAGAAGAAGCCGGTTTTGACCCGACGGTCATTGTCGGAACAAGAGTGATTCAATGGCAGAGCAATGCCCGGATAGGTCATTCTCGATATTTGGTCGCCGAAGCTGATGAATACCGCAATAATTTTTTACATTACTCACCCCAGGTTTTAGTTTTAACCAGTTTAGAATACGACCACCCTGATTTTTTTAAGGACTTTCGAGAATATCAAGAAACCTTTCAACGGCTTGTTCAAAAAATTCCCACCCACGGTTTTATTGTGGCTAACGGACAAGATAAGCGCGTTAAAGAAGTAATTAAAAAAGCTAAATGTCGAGTGGTTGAATATTTCCCTGACCGATTAAAGATTAAATTAAAGGTGCCTGGTCAGCATAATCTTTGGAATGCTTCAGCGGCCATGACCACTGCTTTAGAATTAGGCATTAAAGCAGAAACGATAAAAAAGGCCTTGGCTGATTTTCAAGGGACCAGTCGGCGTTTTGAAATAAGAGGTCAGTCAAAGGGGATTCTGCTGATTGATGATTATGCTCATCATCCCACAGAAATTCAGGTGACTTTGCAGGCGGCTAAAGAGTTATATCCTCAAAAGAAAATTTGGGCGGTTTTTCAGCCGCATACTTTTAGTCGGACAGAGGCGCTTTTGAAAAATTTCGCCTCTGCTTTTGAGCAGGCTGACCAGGTAATTATTTTGGATATTTGTGGTTCAGCGCGGGAAAAATCAGGTCAGGTTCATGCTCGAGATTTAGTCAGGGAAATTAGAGAATATAAAGATGGCAAAGTAAAATACATTTCTACCATCAAAGAAACAGCTGAATACCTAAAGAAACAAGCTCAAACCGGTCAAATCGTTTTGACTATGGGCGCCGGGGATGTTTGGAAGTTATCCACAATTCTCTTGTTTTAATTTAAATCAAAGTATTGTATAATTAACAATAAGGGAGCCAAGCACTTAACGCTTTGAGGGCTCGGCGAACGAACAATAATTTTAAGCTTCGTTTATAATTGGCAGCGAGGGAGAAATACAAGAATAAAATTCTTGTATTTCGACCGAATGAACCAATTTCAAACTCTGTTTATAATTAAAAAAGAAAGGAGACAAAAGTTATGACTTGGGTGTATATTATCATCGGTTTAGTCGTGGTTATTGGCTTGGTTTATTGGCTTAAGTCAAAGAAGAAAGAAGAGGGAGTAGATTTGTCAACTCCTTCGGAAACTCCTTCAGAAACTTCTCAACCGACTGAAATAGAAGAAACTCCTGCTGAAGAAACTCCTTCTGATGAAGAAAAGCCGATGTAGATTAATTAAATAGGCCTTAGGGGCGCAACTCCTAAAAATTCCAAGCAGACAAAAGTCTGACAGTTTGTTACTTGTCAGACTTTTTGTATTTTAAAAATGATTATGCTAAAATGTAAAAGCCATTTGGGCTCTTAGGATACAATTCAGATCCAATTATCATTTATGCTCAAAAAAATCTTTAGTCATTCTTTTATTTTATCTTTATTAATTATCGTCGGTCTAATTTTTTTTAATAGTCAGGGCTGGTTAAAAATTCCTCAAGATATTTTTTTTAGATTAACTGGATTCGGTCAAAAAATTAGTTACCAGATTGCTTTAAAGACCAATGATTTGATTGATTTTCTCACTTCCATTAATAAGTTTAACCAGAAAAATATTCAACTAACCAAGGAAAATGAAGAACTGCTAAGTCAACTGGTTCAATTAAAAGAGATGGCCCGGGAGAATGAATTTCTTCGTCAGCAAATAGGTTTAGTTTCCGGAGAATCGCCGCAGTTGATTTTAGCTAATGTTATTGGTCAAAACTTGTCTCCTTTTGAGAAATGTCTTTTAATTAATCAGGGCGCCAAAGATGGCGTTGAAGAAAAGGCAGTTGTCATTATGGCCGGGAATTTTTTAATCGGCCAAGTTATTGAGGTAGGCAGTTCCTTTGCCAAAGTCCAATTAATTATTGACCCTAATAGTCGGGTTAATGCCCTGATTCAAGAATCAGGAGTGGCTGGTTTAGTTAAAAGTAACCAGGGGCTAAATTTGACCGTTGATTTAATTCCCCAAGGGGAAACTATTAAGGAAGGTCAAACAGTGGTTACTTCTGGTTTGGCCGGTATTTTTCCTTCAGGATTACTTATCGGCCAAATTAGTCAGGTTGTTTCAATTGATGTTCAGGTTTTCCAGGAAGCTAAAATTGAACCAGCTTTTGATTTTAAGAAATTAGACAAAGTTTTTGTAATCAAGAACTAATCAGGAACTGTCCTCATATTTACTTTTTAAAAAGTAAATATGAGGACAGT
>CAZPQT010000025.1:0-6726 GCA_964589195.1 uncultured Candidatus Saccharibacteria bacterium | reverse complement strand
TGGCTCATTGGTATTTTAGAATATGAATAATACAAAAAAACAAATAGTGGTCATTCATGGAGGGGATACTTTTGACACATACGAAGAATATATTAAGCATTTAAAGAAGGCTAAATTTAATCCTGATAGGGATGAGAATAGGGGAAAGAGATGGAATCGTACTTTAGGGGAAAGGCTTGGCAATAATTTTACTGTTCTTTTCCCGACTATGCCGTGTAAATATAACGCTAAGTATAAAGAATGGAATATTTGGTTTGAAAAATTATTTCCCTATATTAAAGACAATGTTGTTTTGATCGGACACTCACTTGGTGGAACTTTTCTTGCAAAATATCTTTCAGAAAATAGTTTTCCCAAAAAGATATCGGCTACATACTTAGTTGCCGCGCCTTATGACGATAAAGATTCGGAAGACTCTTTAGGTGATTTTGTTTTGCCGGATAGCTTAGAAAAATTTGAAAAACAAGGAGGCAGGATTTTTATTTATCAAAGTAAAAACGACCCGTTTGTTCCTTTTGTTGAAGTTGAGAAATATACAAAGGCCTTACCAAGAGCAGAAAAAAAGATATTTGAAACCAAAGGTCATTTTATGCGGGAAGAATTCCCGGAGTTGATAGAGAGTATAAGGCGTCTCTATTAATATTATTGTTGAAGAAGATAGTCGGCCAATATATGGATAAAGAAAACTCATCAAGCTAAAATATCTCTAATTAAAGATTGTGGTTCCAATTTCGTTCCATACGGCCAGCCATCAAAATAACCGCCTATCTATACAGTTGTTTTTAATAGGGAGAGTAGATGTTAGAACTTTTTGGTGTTAGAATGATAGTAGTAAATATTTTGATTTTGTCTTATGCCAGCAGAAAAAATAAGTATTGATAATGCAAAAAATAATAAATTATTCTATTTTGTAGCTAATGCGGTTGTTTATCGCGAAAGCGATAAAAGATGTCTTATTCTAAAAAGAGATAAGAGGGAAATAGCGCATCCCGGAAAATACGGTGTTCCTGGCGGAAAGCTTGAATGGAAGGACTTGGACATTAAAAATCCAACAAGAATGAATGGAGATGTATTTGATTTTGAAAATACCGTAGAGGGCCTATTAAAAAGAGAGGTTTTAGAGGAAGCAGGCATAGAGATTCAAGATCATTTTCAGTATATCAACAGTAATGCCTTTATCAGACCAGATGAAACACCAGTAGTTTTAATTAAAATTGCCGTTAAGTATAAACGAGGTAAGGTTAAACTAGAAAAAGGGGGATTTACTGATTACGCTTGGGTTAATGAAAAGGAAGTTGAGAATTATGATTGCATTAAAGGTGTTCCAGAGGAAATAACCAAAACAATCAAGATATTTTCATAGTCTTTATTAATATTATCCTTGAAACTAAGTAGTTAGCCAGAGATATAACAAAAACACCCGTATGAAACGGGTGTTTTTGTTTCTAGGATGACGGTTGTTTTACCAACGTCCGCCACCACCGCGATTGTCGCCACCGAAACTTCGTCCACCACTGCCGCCACCGCGATTAAAATCTCTTCGGGGTGGGCGTTCTTCCATAGGACGGGCTTCGTTGACTGTCAGAGTACGACCATCAAGTTCTTTGCCATTCCACATTTCCATAGCTTTTGTGGCTTCTTCATCAGAAGACATTTCCACAAAGCCAAAGCCTTTTGAACGACCGGACATTTTATCAGTGATAATAGTCGCTGATTCAACGGTTCCGGCCTTAGCAAAAGCATCCTTTAATCCGTCTTCGGTAGTGTCGTAAGACAAACCGCCAACATATAATTTTTTAGCCATTATATTTCCTTATATTAATTATTTGCAAGTCGACCTATTATTCTCTTTAGTTTCTTCTTTCTAAAATTAATATATTTTTGACTTACACTAATTCTTATAAGGAAAGAGAAAACTTATTGAGAAAACTTACCTTTAGAGTATAAGTCATAGTTATCGGGATGTCAAGTAATTAATTGCGCTATTTTTAATTTGTGTTAAAATAAGTAGAAACACAAATAAAGGTCGAGTTGAAACTTAATAAAAAAAACTATGTTAAAAAGATTATTTATTGCAGGAATTTTATTAGCTTTGTTCTCTTGGCCGGCTTTGGCCCAAGAAACAGATGTTGACCAAGCAATTGTTGGGGGAGAGGAAATAGAGGTGGCCGCCGAAGACTTAGACGTAGAAGAGCCAGGGCCATTTTCCTGGTTAGGGGATATTGCCAGAGATATTCAGATATTTTTTACCCGTGACCCGATAAAAAAATCAGAACTTGAATTGAAAAAAGCCAGCCGGCAATTAATTAAAGTTAGGAAAACGGTTAGGGAAAATCCTGACGATACTGAACTTCAGGCAAGATTGGAAAAATCCGATGAAAAATACCGGGGATTAGTTGAAAAAATTAATGCCCGAGTTGAGAATTTTAAGGCAGAAAATCCCGAAGCGCTGGAATTAAGGAATTTTTTGGACAAATACACCGATTATCAATTAAAGCATCAGGAGATTTTGAAGAAATTAGAGGAACAAGTGCCAGAAGAAATAATCGGGGTAATTAGTGATAATCGGGAGCGGTATTTAGAAGAATTCGGCGAGGTGATGAATCGATTACAGAGCGAAGAAGAATTTAAGGATAGATTAAAAAGCGGCTTAGAAGATGTAAAAGAAAGTATCGGACAGCGAATTAATCGGATGGAAATTATTGAGGAACTTGAAGAGGCAGCCCCAGCAGTTAAAGAAAAAATTAATAAATTGAAGCAAGAGAGCCAAAATCTTTTTCAGGAATTAAAAGTCAAGCGTCAAGAAATTAGAGAGGAAATTCAAGAGAGAGCTCAAGAGGAAATTCAAGCAAGAATTCAAGAAGAAACTCAAATGAGAGTTCAAGAAGGAACTCAAGAAGGAATACAGAATAGGGTGGAGGAAAATAATCAGGCCGGGCAAGGAAGATAAATCTTAAAATAAACATGAGAAAGATTGTTTCAGCTATTGTTTTTTTAATAGTTATTGCTTTGGGATTTTATTTTTTCTCCCAACTTTTTAAAAATGATGAGATTAAGGGGATAGATTTTAGTAGTTTTGATAATCAAAAGACGGAAAATGTGGGTAGCGAAAACAAACAGGCCGCAGAGGGAAGTATGATGGTAGATCAACTCAAGGGGGAAATTCTAAAAGAAGGAACTGGTCAAGGAGCTGAAAACGGCGACCGGGTAACAGTTCATTATGTGGGAGTTTTTGAAGACGGGACTAAATTTGATTCAAGCTTAGACAAGGGAGAGCCCTTTACTTTCGTCTTAGGGGCTGGTCAGGTGATAAGGGGCTGGGATTTAGGAGTGGCGGGAATGAAAATAGGGGAAATAAGGAGATTGTTTATCCCTTCGGAATTCGGTTACGGAGAAGCCGGCACGCCAAACGGCGCAATTCCGCCTAATGCAAACCTTATTTTTGAGGTTGAACTTTTGGGGATTAACCAATAGTTCAGAGATGTTTAAATTCTATATATGTTGCCTAAAGTTTTTATTATTATCCTTAATTGGAATAATTGGTCAGATACTTTAGAATGCCTGGAATCACTTAAAAATAATGACTACCCTAATGAGCAGGTAGTCATTATTGATAATGGCTCTAAAAAAAAGCCCCAAGCGCCAGATTCAGAGATAAAAATTATCTACAATAAGGAGAATCTGGGATTCGCCGGCGGTAATAATGTGGGGATTAAATATGCTTTAGAAAAAAGAGCTGATTATATTTTGCTTTTGAATAACGATACGCTGGTTAAACAGGATTTTTTAACTAAATTAGTTGAAGCAGGGGAGAGTAATAAAGATTTTGGTTTGCTTGGTCCGAAAATTTATTTTGCTGGCCAAAAAGAAAAAATCTGGTTTGCCGGTGGTCAGGTAAATTGGCTATATAATAAAGGGATAATGAAGGGATATAATGAAATAGATAAAGGGCAATATGATTTGCCAGCTATCCAGGAAACCGAATATATTACCGGCTGTTGTCTTTTAATTAAAAGAGCCACGATAGAAAAAATCGGCCTAATGCCTGAAGATTATTTTTTATACTATGAAGATACTGATTGGTCTTTGGCTGCCCAAGGAGTCGGCTTTAAATGTGTTTTTGTGCCCAGAGCTAAAATTTGGCATAAGGGTTCAAAAAGCAGTATCGAAGGTTCTCCGAGCTATATTTATTATCATATCAGAAATGGTTTAATCTTAGCCCAGCGATTCGCTCCCTGGTATGTTAAGCCGTTAGTTCATTTAAACGTTGGGTGGCGGATTAAAAAACAGATTATTAAATTGATTTTCTTTCCTAAAAAACGAACTTGGGCTAAGTATATTTTATTAGGCATAAAAGATTTTTATTCAGGCAAACGAGGCAAATTAAGGGACTAAAAATCAAGGACTGATTGAAAATCAAGGAAAATCAAGGACAGTCCTTGAGGGACTTGAAGGAGACGAATATGAAAATTGGCATTGATGCTCATGATTTAGAGGGTCGGCCAACTGGCGTTGGTCGGGTTTTGATTAATTTGCTTCGGGAGTGGTCTAAGTTTAAATTGCCAAACGATTTAAAATTTATTCTTTATTTCAAAAGGGAAATTCCTGATGATTTAGAATTGCCAGATTCTCTTTTTGAAAAGAAGCTTCTTCGAGCGCCCTTTAATTTCCAGAGCAATACCCTTTTTATGCATCGGCTTTTGCCGAAAGCGGCTAAAAAAGATAAAGTTGATATTTTGTTCTGTCCGGGCTATATTGCCCCAATTTTTTATCAAGGAAAAATTGCTTTGACTTTGCATGATATTATTTATCAAGCCCGACCTAAACTTTACAACTGGTCCAGTTTTTGGGATAAAATATTACTTAAAGAATTTTCTCGAATTTCTGCCAAAAAAGCTAAGATTATTTTCACTCCTTCAGAATTCAGTAAAAAGGAAATTTTGGAACATTATCAAGTAACGGCCGATAAAATTTTTGTTACTCCCTTAGCAGCTGACGAATTATTTAAACAAATCAATAATCAGGATAAATTAGCCGGGTTTAAAAACAAATATCAGATTAAAGATAAATTTATTTTTTATATTGGTTCAATTTTTAATCGGCGGCATTTGCCGGAAGCAATTAAGGCGTTTGAAAAAATAGGTAAGCAGCTGCCTGATTATCAATTTTTAATTATTGGCACTAATCACACTTCGCCGTTTATTGATGTAGATGGTTTAATTAGAGGAGTTAATCAGCGGCTTGGCCGACCAGCTGTTTTGCGTCAAGATTATCTCAAAGGTCAAGATTTAGTTGCTTTTTACAACGCAGCCGATTTGCTAATTTGGCTTTCTGATTATGAGGGTTTTGGTTTGCCGATTTTAGAAGCCATGGCTTGCGGGACATCGGTCATAACTAGTCCTTTTGGTTCTATTCCGGAAGTAGCCGGGGATTCGGCTATTTATATTCAGGATTCAAAAAATATCCAAGAGATTTCCCAGGCGATTTATCAAGGTTTAACTGATGAAAATTTACGGCAAAAATTAATCAGTCAAGGATTAGCCCAGGCCAAAAAATTCTCTTGGTCGCGCTGTGCCCGGCAAACCTTACAAGGACTCTACAAGGACTATCCCTAAAATACAGTCCTTAGGACTATATTTTAGGGATAGTCCTTGATTTAGTCTTGATCTCAATTCGTTTCTTTACTTTTTAAAATTTTCAAGGTAGAATATAGATACAATCTGCGGCAATCACAACTTGACATCCTAGGTTCGATATGAAAAAATTCAGGTATGGGATACGCGGGTAAATTAGATTTAAAATTAAAAGCTCAGTTTCTGCGCAAGAAAGGACTTTCGGTAAAAGAAATCCAAAAGAAACTGAGAGTTTCGAGGTCTTCGGTGAGTTTGTGGGTTCGTGATATACAATTAAACAAGAAGCAACTAGAAAGATTATATTTAAATAAAAAGACAGGGGCTTTAAGGGGAAGTATTATCGGGGCAAAGAAAAAGCAGAGAGAACGTGAAGATCTAACCCGCAAATTAATAACAGAGGGAAGAAAAGAAGTAGGGAATATCTCAACTCGCGATAGATTTATAGCTGGTATAGTAATGTATTTTGCTGAGGGGGATAAAAAAGATGGTCATATTGGTTTTTGTAATACCGATCCTAATGCTATAAGGTTTATGGTCGATTGGATTAGAAAGTTCTGTAATCTTCCCAAAGAAAAATTGAGAGGAGCATTATACATTCACGATGATCTTGATGAAAAAAAGGCAAAAAAATATTGGTCTGAATTAACGGGAATTCCTCTCACTCAATTTACGAAAAGCTATATTGCTAAGAATAACCTTAATCGATTAAGAAAGAAAAAACATATCTATGGAGTATTTAGAGTTAGTACCAGCAGTGTAGTCCTTCACAGAAAACTGATGGGTTGGATAAATAGGGTTTTGGATGTAGAATAAATAAGATAATGTTCATTTTCATTCTGCGGTAGCTCAATGGTAGAGCAACTGGCTGTCAAAATAGGCAGCCCTTAAGAGTAATCTTAAGGGAAAAACTTTGGGATAACGGTGAACACTTTAATCTGTCAACACCGTGGGAACCTCGGTATTTATTGAGGGCTCCGTAGAGACTAGATACCAAAGCATCCTTATTCTAGGATGATGATATAGTCCACGCTTTAAGGAAACTTAAGGATAAGTGTAACCAGTAGGTTGCAGGTTCGAGTCCTGCCCGCAGAGC
>CAZPQT010000024.1:0-6739 GCA_964589195.1 uncultured Candidatus Saccharibacteria bacterium | reverse complement strand
TTCACCTCCTTTCAGTCGGCCATTTGACTGGCTCAAGATTAAAATTGGTACAGCGACAAGGAATAAAATGACAATTCCAGCAACCACTACCATAACGTTCGAGAACTGCCTTTTCCAGGTCTATCCCAAAGAAATTAGCCACGGCCGAAGTCCAAGCCAGGGCATCAGCCAATTCCAAAGCAAATTCTTTTTCAATCTCATCAAGAGAACCAGCCATACTAGGAATCCTCATCTCCAAACTAAGTAACTCACTAATTTCTTTGAAAAGCCGATTTAAAATATTTTCAATGCCTTTAGCTCTGTTTCTGTCGCCATAAAGAGCCGCCAAGTGGAAAGACCATCGTTTTAAACTCCAATCCAACTGTTCATCTGAAATTGACTCGGCCAGTTTAGCGTCAGGCCGCTTTTCCGGACATTGACAAGGAAACTGGTGACAGTAGCTACAATAACGACTGGGATACTTACGAGCCATAAACTCAACCAGCGGCAGTTCCTGAAAGTGTTCAGTAATACAGAAAATTCTGGCGACTATTCTGGCTAAGGCTATATTGAAATATTGGATACTGACTTCTTTTCTAATCGCCTCCTCAAGATCACCAATACCTAGATTAAGAAAATCTATCCGGTCTCTCAAACTGGGCAAAAAAATCCGGTTTCTTCTGCCATACAAACGGAAAAAATGCTTCATCATTTCTTTCAATTTCATGGTTTCTCTCCTTCTTTATTTGACAAGGTACAAATTAAGCCAAACCTCCCTTGGTTTGGCTATCTATGCTTTTTAAAATAATATCAGATTTAACAAATTAGTCAATCTTTTCTATCTTTAACCCCAAAGCGACTGCTTTGGCAATTCTAGTACTAATTAATGATTCTTTACTGGGGACTACTTTAATTTCTTTAATTTCCGCTAATTTGACTTTATTCTTTTTTAAAAACTTATCGATGGCTGGCAAAATAGTTTCGCTCAATTGATAAAGACCAGTCCATTGATGGCTGGAAATTTTTTTGCGGCCTTGCTTTAAAATCAAGCTCGGTTCTTTCTTGGATAAATTAATAATTAAAATCATTTCTTTTTTCTTTTAGATTCTAAGGCTCTCACTCCTTTTTCACTAAAGCCGAAATGATGAGCAATTTCGTGCCAAACCGTATTTTTAACTAAATCAACTATTTCTTTTTCCGAGCCAGCTAATTTCTCAATGGGTTGCTGAAAAATACTAATTTTATCCGGTAAAATATTGCCAAAACCTCTGCCCCAAGTAGTTTGGGGCACTCCCTGATATAGACCCAAAAGAGAATTGGCTGACCGAAGACCAGTCCCCTGCAATTGCTCTGGCAAGGCCTTTTTTTCAATAACAATCTCAACATTATCCATTTTCTGGCGAATATGGTCCGGTAATTCTAAAACTGCTTTCTGAACTAATTTTTCAAAATCAGCTTGGCGCATATCCTATTATTTGTGATTCTACTAAATTTTAGACAAAAATGAAAGAGCCCTTTTTGAAAAATAGGGCTCTTGTCTTAAGGCACTTAGGGGGCCTGAGTGTTTCCATTAGTCGGACGAGACAATCATCATAGTTCCTGCCTTCCGTCTTTTTAAGAGATTAATTACTTTCATCAATAGATTAGCTTTTCTCTACGCTTTTCCATTTTCCTGCTCTTGCTTTTTTTGTCGTTCTCGCCGCCGCCCCTCAATGCTGGCTCTTCTTCTGGCCAAAAATATTTTTTCGGCCTTCGAAAGCTTACAGTGTAGATGTCCTTTTCTCCTCACGTTTTCCTCCTTTATATTTTTAAAAAACTATTTAAAGACCTGATATTATGCATAATATATACCATATTCATCAGATATTGTCAAGCGGATATCTGTTTGATTTTACTTCTCCGCTTTCTTAGGAATGACAATAATAGCTAATAAATAGACAATTAAACCGGGTACAAAGCCAGTAAAAACTAAAATCAAAATCCAAATTAACCGGAAAAGAACCGGGTCAATATGAGCATATTCACCCAAACCGCCAAAAATTCCGGCAATCACTTTATTTTTTTCACTGCGATAAAGCCGTTTTGTTTTCATAATTTGTCGTAAATGACAAAAAAATTATGTTCGTCGAGCGCTTTGGACAAATGGGCCTTTTGCCCATTTTGCTTAAAAAGGATGTTCATAAAATCCGGAAGTGAAAACGAACATGAGGTGACACTGCAGTGTTTAGAATGCGAAAGAGAATTTATTCTTAAACGAACACTCAAGCGTTTTCATTAGTTCTTTAGTTCGGGATAAGTAAAAAAACTTATCCCTTTTTAATTTCTAATATTTTGCACCTTTTGAACTACTTCGCTTATTATCCAATCAGGAGTGGAAGCTCCAGCGGTTATGCCGATACTTTTTTTATTTTTAAACCACCTTTCTTTTAGTTCTTGACCCGTCCTGACGAAATAGGTATCAGGATTGATGCTTTGGCTAATTTCATAAAGCCGAGTTGTATTAGCGCTGGTTCTGGAGCCAATTATTAAAAGTAAATCATGTTTTCTGGCTAATTTTCTCACTTCGCTTTGCCTTTGGCGAGTCGCCTGGCAAATAGTGTTAAATATTTTTATATCTTTAATTCTTTCTTTAATCTTCTTCTCTAATTTCTTAAACTCCTCAAAGTCCTTGGTTGTCTGAACCACTAATCCATATTTTTTATTTTGGTCAAGATTAATTTTCTTAAATTCTTTTTCCGAAGAAAAAATGATGGCTTGGTTATCAGCCGCCCCCTTAATTCCCTTGACTTCTTGATGGTCAACATCGCCAAAAATTAACACTTGTTTATTTTGTTTATGTAAAAGTTCAGCTAAATTTTGAACAAGCGAGACCTTGGGACAGGTAGTATCTACTAAATTCAATCCCTTTTGTTTTAATAATTTTTCTTTCACTTTAGGGCTTATACCGTGAGCAGTAATAATTAAGGTCCCTCTCTTAATTTTTTCTAAAGTATCTATTACTTTTATTCCTTTAGCTAATAATCTTTTTATCACTTCTTCGTTATGAACCAAGTGACCATACATCCTTATTGGTTTTTTTATCTTCTTAATATTGTCTTCTATCAAAGCCAGAGCTCGCTTGACTCCAAAACAAAAACCAGCATTTTTAGCTATTTCTATCTTCATAATCTTCAGCTAATCCGCTTATTGACAAGGGACAGTCCCTTAATTACACTTTTTATCTATTTATCCCGATAAAAGGACTGGCTTCTCCCCAATAAGTCGGCACCTGGCCATCCCACTTTTCTATCCAGCGCAGCTCAACCACTTGAGGATTAGCCCGCAAGGCCTGGGCTTCAATCTGAATGGCCTGAGCTTTGCCCTGGGCTTCAGCAATTCTCTGATCCGCTTCAATTTTAATTCTTTCTAAATCTCTATCTGCTTTAAGCTTTAACTGTTCTGCTTTAACTTTAGCTTCAATAGCTTCATTAAAGGCTGCTGAAAAATCAAAGTCAATAATATTAAATTCATCAACGATAATAAAATTCTGCAATAATCTTGCTGCCAAATTTGCCTTAATCTGCTCTTTGACTATTTCTCTCTTAGTAATCAACTCTTCGGCGGTAAATTTGGCTGTTTCTGCCTTAACCGATTCCTGAATAGCTGGAGAAATAATCCGAGCATTATAGTTCTTGCCTACCTCCTGCCAAATCCTATTAACTGACATTGGATCTAAATGATAGTTTAAAGCGATTTTTGAAGTAACTATCTGTAAGTCCTTGGAAGAAGCGCTGGCTGGAATCTCGTCTTTTTGAATTTTAACATCCACGGTAACCACTCGTTGAATAAGAGGTATTTTGACATAAAGACCTTCGTCAAAAACCTTGTCTTTAACTGCTCCGAATTGAAGCAAGACCCCTCGCTCACCTGCCCCAATAGTCCCAAAGGTACCAAAAACAATTATTAAGGCAAATATTCCGAAAATTATCCGGGAAACAATCTTCTTTCCGTCCATCTTTCTTATTCTTTCATTTATTTCAATAATTTTATTCATATTTATTTTTTATTTTTAATTTTTACCTTTATCGACCTTTAATTGGGAACTTACTCCCAACTCTATTTTTTTAACTCAATTTCGTATAAAATACCCTCTATTCTTTTCAAATTCCTCTCTGTCTCGTCATACTTGTGTCTTAATTTTCCCATTAAACCAATTTTAGTCAGCTCTTCAACAATATCCTCAATCGCTTTTTTGTATAAAAGAATTTCTTGAGAATGTTTTGAATGGGCGATAGTGATAGCTTTCCTGACCAGCTCGCCGGTAAAATCGCAAATCCCGCCAATTATTTCTTCTGAGTCGGCTTTAACAAAATCGGGAATTTGCTTATGGGATTCGGTCAGGAAATTATAAAAAGTCAAGGCCTCAATGTATTCTTCCACTGCCTCTTTGTAAAAACCACAATTTAACAAATCGCTGTTTTTCTTAACTAATTTATTAAGCAGTTCAAAATCTCTTTCTGCTTCCTTAATTGCCTGCCGGCTCTCTTTGATATTGTCCCGCCGCAACAAAGCAATGGCTTTTTTAGAGCCAGCCCTAATCTGATTAGAAAACTTCTGCAGCTGATAAATTAAATCCTGTCCGGCCTGATATTTTTTAATTGATTTCTTCAATAAATTATTCATAATTGGACTGGTATTTCATAAACACACTCTACCACTTTTAGCTTATTAATCAACTGCTGTTTCAATAATTCAAAATGTTTAAAAATAAAATCAGCTAAATATCTTATCCAAAAGTTTGTGGCGACCCTCTTTGGTCTTGGCTGAATAAGGAATAATTTCATTGTCGCCGGCTTTTTTCCGGATAATCTTTAATTGCCCGATTAATTTATTTTTTTTCAGCTTGTCAATTTTATTAACCACTACCACCACTGGATATTTATTTTTATTTAACAAGTCCAGCATTTCTTTATCAAACTCGCTAAGCCCGATTCGGGCATCAATAATCAAAACTACTTTTTTAAATTTAATTTCAGAACGAAATAAATACCAAAGAATCATTCTCCTGATTTTTTCTTTCTGTTTAAGAGATGTCTTTATAAACCCGTAGCCGGGTAAATCAACAAAATATATTTTTTTGTTAATCAGAAAGAAATTAATTTGCCTGGTTTTTCCCGGCTTAGCTCCTGACTTAACCAAGTTTTTTCTATTAACCAACGAATTAATAACACTTGACTTGCCTACATTAGACCGACCTACAAAAGCCACCTGAGGTCTTTCGTCTTCTAATATCTCATTAGTTCCAATAATTCCTTTAATAAATTCAGCTGTTTTGATTTCCATAGTATTCTCATTCTATCAAAAAACCGCCCCTTTGGCGAATTGATAAATCTAAAAAAGCCATCGGAATCATTATAGATACCGATGGCTTGAAAATGCCTCAGAAGGCTATCCCTCCAGCGTTTTTATCTCCTTTTGAGTTTTTTGCAGTCGCTTTTTCATGTTCCTTATTTTCTCCTGGCGAGCTTTCTCTTTCAGTATTACTCTCAAAATGATAGAAACCTGGGCAGCTTGCGAACCAGCATGGGCTGCTTCCTTAATTGTTTTGTATTTCGGACTTTCATCTTGAAACAGAGCCAATGCTTCCAAAATATCCAAATCATGTTTGGTGACCTCTTGCCGCTTTTCAATTAGAAAATCAAGCTTCCTTAAATGTCCTAAGATTTTTATGAACTTGGGACGATTTTCCACGAAATGAGGTAAGGGCGACTCTCGGCAACCCCGATAACCCCAATGCTCAATCCAGGCCAACTTGGCAAGCGTATACAGAAAATCCAAAGCGATTCTCTCATTATTATGATCATTTGCATAAACAATACCAGGGGGGATATTATCCTCTTCTGAAAAAAACCAGAGGATTTTCTCAAGAATCTGAGGATTATCCCTCACTATCCACCACCAAGAAGGGCTGGTAAAATCTCTCTTTTCGGTATTTTTAAAAACTCTCTGACAGAGCATAGCCCAGGCCTTCTGAGCAATTTTCTCTCTGACATATGAAGCAGTGCATTCACCAAAGATAGTATGGACTTTCCAATTTCTCCTTTCTTCTGGTGAAGAAAACAACCCGATGCTTTTATAGCCATAGGCCATTTCCAGATAGAAAAAAATACGCTCCTGAAACTCATTAGCCTGTGCATAAATCTCGGCATCAAACCCGTAATGCAGAAGACTGACAATCTCGTGGACCTTTTGGGCTTTATTAAAACATTCTTTCCATTCTCTCCAGCTGAAAGAGAAATCAATCTCTTTATTAAACAGCTGGTGCCATTGCCTAATTTCTTTCAGATTAACTAACATTTCCCAACCTCTTTTAAAGGATTAAAGAACTAAGCCGAGCTATTTACGGCTATAAATAAATTATAGGAAATATTTAAATTTGTCAAGGCGATATATGCTTATGCTAACAGACGAATTTCGTTAAAAAACTTTTTTTATCTATTCAACAACCAGACACTATAAACTAAATAAGTAGCAAAAATAACCCAAGCCAGATAAGGCATCAGTAAAATAGCTGACCAGCCAGAAAGCGGCCGGATGAAGATAATCAAGACTAAAACTGAAAGACCAAGCAAGCCAGCTTCCCAGACAGCCGGCCCAATTAAATGCTGATTAAAGAAAAGGAAGCTCCAGCCAATATTGAGGCCGGCGTTAATCAGCAAAACAACGATAATCCACCAAAAGCGGCCTTGATGAGGTACTTTGTTCCAGACAATCAGCGCTG
>CAZPQT010000023.1:0-8507 GCA_964589195.1 uncultured Candidatus Saccharibacteria bacterium | reverse complement strand
AAATAGGTTAGGCACATCTTTAAGCTATTTATCAATTTATGAAATTAATTGTTGGTTTAGGCAATCCCGGAGAAAAGTATAAAAAAACCAGACATAATCTTGGGTTTTTAATAATGGATTACTTAGCGGCTGGCGACAAATGGAAAGAAAACAAAAAAGCCAACTGCCTTTATTTAAAAAAACAAATAGGCCTCAAGGAAGTTGAATTCATCAAACCCTTAACTTTTATGAATAACTCTGGCCAAGCGGTTAATTACATACAAAAGAAACATCGACTAAAACCCGAGGATATTTTAATTATTCACGATGAAATTGATTTGCCTTTAGGAGAAATCAGAATTCAGCAAGGTCGCGGAGCAGCTGGTCATAAAGGAGTTCAGTCAATCATTAACCAATTAGGCACTAAAGATTTTATTAGGATGAGAATTGGTATTAAGCCAATTAAATTTAGGGGCTTAGCCTCTGAAAAATTAGAGGCTAAGCCCTTAATTGACACCGAAAAATTTGTCTTGAAAAAATTTACTGCTGAAGAAGAAGAAATTGTCCAGCAAACAATAAAAAGAGCCGCTGATTTGGTTACAGCGGCCCCGTAGCCGGCCTGGCTAATAGACAACGAGGCCTAATCGTTTTCTTCTATTTCTTTCCCGTTCTGACGATAATGGCTTACTTGATCCGGAATAATTATACAAAAACATTCCGATATATACTACTACTAAAAGCGCTATTGCGATTAAGCAGGTAGAAAACCACGCCGGATCATCAATATCACCCAGGTAAATCGCACGATTGACCAACAGAAAACTCAGAATACCAAGTACAATCAAAATCATTCTCAGAAACTTTCTTTTCATTATTGCCTCCTTTTTATTGTCAAAAAATTTAAAAACAATATTAACCTCCATGAGCCTACCTAGGAGCGTCAGAGACAAATCTGTAAAAACAGATTATCTCTAATACTTAGGTTTCACTGAACATTAGGAGGGATAAGCCCAGATATTAACCACTCACTAGGCAGGCCCCTGGAGATTAATTCACACTAATAGTATACCAAAATGGCGAAATTTGTCAAGACCGAGACCCCAAACCAAAGCAAATTCAATAAGGGACAAGCCAAATATTTTAATGCCTTTAATCTGATTGACGGTATGGGGCCAATTGCTTTTAAAAAATTACTGGCTCATTTTAATTCCTTGGAACAGGCCTGGTCAGCCGAGGTTAATGAATTTAGGCAATCTAGCTTGGATAATTATCTTATTGAACAGATAAAAAAACAACGCCCCCAGATTAATCCGGACTGGCAAATGGAGCTGCTGGCCAAGGAAAATATTGATTTAATCACTATTTCAGACAGAAATTATCCTAAGTTACTTAAAGAAATCTATGCGCCGCCAGCCCTTCTTTATATCCGAGGCAAGTTTGAACCAGACGATGAATTCAGCTTAGGTATTGTCGGCACCAGAAAGCTTTCTCTCTATGGCCAGCAAATAACTCCCTTAATCACCGCTGACTTAGCCCAAGCTGGCTTAACTATTATTAGCGGCTTAGCGAAAGGAATTGACACCTTAGCTCATCAAGCATCTTTAGAGGTTAATGGTCGAACCGTAGCTGTCTTAGGCTCGGGCTTAGATAAAGCCAGTATCTATCCTTTGGCTAACCAATGGTTAGCTGAAGAAATAAGCCAGCAGGGAGCAGTCATCAGTGAATTTCCTATCGGAACTAAACCATTAGCTCAGCACTTTCCTCAACGCAATAGAATTATCTCTGGTCTTAGTTTGGGTATTTTAGTTATTGAAGCAGCAGAAAAAAGCGGCGCTTTAATCACCGCCAAAGATGCCTTAGAACAAAACAGAGATGTTTTTGCCATTCCTGGTTCTATCCTGGCTAAAAACTCCTTGGGGCCTAATAATCTAATCAAGATGGGCGCCAAATTAGTCAGTCAGGCTAATGATATTCTCGAGGAGCTTAATTTAGCTCTTTTAACCCAACCAGATAAAAGAAACAAAAAAATCCTTCCGGGCAATCCCGCGGAGGCCTTAATTCTTAAACAACTTTCTGATGAGCCTATTCATATTGACAAAATTATCATGCAAACTAAACTATCTACGGCAACAATTAATTCTACTTTAACCCTAATGCAAATGAAGGGAAAAGTGAGAAATTTAGGAGGAAATAATTACGTTTTAGGATTATGAATTTAATTATTGTTGAATCACCAACTAAATCAAAAAGTATCTCAAGGTTTTTGAGCAAGGACTATGAAACCATATCTTCCTATGGCCATATTCGTGATTTGCCCAAAAGTGAACTTGGTGTTGATGTTGAACACGATTTTAAACCAAAGTATGTTATTCCCGTTAAAGCCCGCCCGAAAGTCAAACTATTAAAAGAAGCAGCCAAAAAAGCAGAATTGATTATTTTAGCTACTGATCCGGACAGAGAAGGAGAAGCAATTGCCTGGCACATTCTTCAAATATTAGATCCAACTAAAACTGAAAATTACCAACGAGTAGCTTTTCACGAAATAACCAAAAGCGCTATTGAAGAAGCGCTGAAAAATCCGCGTCAGATTGATATGAAATTAGTTGAGGCCCAGCAAGCCCGCCGAATCCTAGACAGATTAGTCGGCTATAAATTATCGCCTTTCTTATGGAAAAAAGTAGTCAAAGGATTATCAGCCGGTCGGGTTCAGTCAGTGACAGTCAGATTAATTATTGACCGGGAAAGAGAAATTAAAGATTTTAAACCAGAAGAATATTGGAGTATTGAAGCAAAACTTCAAAAACAAAATAAAAAAGACGAGTTTATTGCTCACCTTATTAAAAAAAACGAAAAGGCAATTCCAAAATTGGGCATCAAAACCGAAAAAGAAGCAGATAAGATATTAAAGGATTTAGATGGAGCCGTTTACAAAATTATTGGCGTCATTAGCAAAGAAGTTCAAAGATATCCAAGCCCGCCTTTCACCACCAGCACCCTCCAGCAAGAAGCGGCTCGTAAATTAGGTTTTTCCGCTAAACAAACAATGAGAATTGCCCAACAGCTTTATGAGGGAATAAAAATAGGCCAAGAAGGTCTGATTGGTTTGATTACCTATCATCGAACTGATTCTTTAAATCTTTCTAGCCAAGCACTAAAAACTGCTCAAGAATTTATTAAAAATAAATTTGGCCAGAACTACGCTTTAGCCAATCCGAGAGTTTACAAGACCAAAACCAAAGGCGCCCAAGAAGCTCATGAAGCCATTCGGCCAACCCAAGCTATTCACCAGCCAGAAGATATGAAAGAATATCTAAATACTTATCAGTATAAATTATATGATCTTATCTGGCGCCGGTTTATTGCCTGCCAAATGTCAGCCGCTCTTTTGGAAGCGACAACAGTCAATATTCAGGCAAATGGTTCAACGGGCTCACCATATATTTTTCGAACGACTGGTTCAATAATCAAGTTTGATGGTTTTCTAAAAATCTACCCGACTAAATTCAAAGAAACTATTTTGCCTTCATTGACTAAAAACGAACTATTAGAATTAGTTAAACTCTTATCCGAACAACATTTTACTCAACCGCCGGCCCGCTATAATGAGGCCTCCTTAATTAAAACCCTGGAAGAATATGGCATTGGCCGACCTTCAACTTATGCGCCGATTATCAGCACGATTCAGGAACGCGGCTATGTTGAAAAAAACGAACAAAGAAAATTTATCCCCACTGAAATTGGCTTTTTGGTCAATGATATTTTAGTAGAAAACTTCCCTAAAATTGTTGATATTGAATTTACCGCTCAAATGGAAAATGATTTAGATAAAATTGCTGCCGGCAAGGAAGAATGGGTAACAACAGTCGGTAATTTTTACCAACCTTTCTATAATAATCTTCTTGAAAAATATGAAACCGTAGAAAAGAAAAAACTTGAAGAACCCACTGATAAAAAATGCCCGAAATGCGGCAAGCCAATAATTATTAAATTAGGCCGCTTTGGTAAATTCTATGCTTGTTCTGGCTTCCCTGAGTGTAAATATACCGAACCAATAATTGTCTCTACCGGGGTTAAGTGCCCTAAATGTGACCAAGGAAAAATCATTGAGAAAAAAACCAAAAAAGGAAAAATATTCTATTCTTGCTCCCGTTACCCCAAATGCGACTTTGCCTTATGGGATAAGCCGACTGGAGAAAAATGTCCGAAATGCGGCTCTTTGTTAGTCCAGACAAAAAACAATAAAATTAAGTGCAGCAATAAAGAGTGTGATTTTACACCGGTTGAAAAAAAATAAGCCCCGATTTTTTATTTTGCTCTTACAAAAAATCGGGGCGAGTTGGCTAGGAGACAAACCTTTCTTGTTTTTATAATTCCCGAACAGCCATACACTCACTGGGTCATTTTCTGAAACTTTCGTCAATTCCTCCATCATTCTACCCCCCCTTTTTTTTAACAGATTTTCGGGGATATCCTTCCAAAAATCTTTCTATTCCTTTTTTAGCTACTTCATCTAGAAAGTCCAGAACTTTATCTATTCGCGCCGCCTGCAACGGTTTTATCCAGGCTATTAACTTACCCTCTCTATAGCCTCTTACTTCCTTACTTAGAACCCGGCAAGAAAATATTTCCATCAACTTTGAAGGACTGCTCTTATTCCTGACTATCGTACCTAATGACCCAATAACAGTTAAGTGTTTTAACCCTATTATTTCTTCAAACATCTCTCGTATGGCAGTTTCTCTTAATTGGCCTTCCAGCTTCAGATCCATATGACCAGTAGGCAATGTTAAACGATTTTCCCTATCAACCAATAAAACTTCACCCTGGCTATTTCTAATAAAACCGACTGCTACTAATTCACCTATCTCAACCTTAACTCTCCCTTTCTTTTCCATAATAAACCCCCTTTTTCAATCTTAAGAAGGTTTATCTCCTTAACCAAATTAGAAAGAACTCATATTTTAATTGTATTCTTTGTCTTTATCTAGTCAAGGCACTAGAATAAAATATATGAAAATAAAACAATTTTTAGAAGAATTAAAAAAAAATAATCCGGAACTGGATTTTGATTTAATTAAAAAGGCTTATCTTTTCGCTCAAGAAAATTATCAGGGATTAACTCGGCTTTCTGGTCAAACCTATCTTGACCATTGTTTAGAAATCGCCTTGGACTTAGCTAAGATGAAATTGGATTCGGCCAGTATTGCCGCCGCCGTCCTTCACGAAACATTAGAAAGAGCTAAACTAAATAAAGACGAACTTAGAAAGAATTTTAGTCAGGAAATCACTTTTTTAGTGGAAGGAGTAACCAATGTTGGCAAAATAGAACATCAAAAAACTGAACGCAGTTTAGAAAACCTACGTAAATTATTCCTGACCATGGCTCAAGATATTCGAGTTATGCTAATTAAATTAGTTAATCGGCTGCATGGTCTAAAAACTCTTCATGTTTTTTCCCCAGAAAAACAAAAAAGAATTGCCTTGGAAACCTTAGAGATTTATGCTCCCTTAGCTTATCGATTAGGGATAGGCGAACTTAAAGGACAATTAGAGGATCTGGCTTTTGCTTATGCCTATCCTCAAGAATATCAAAAGCTAATTAACCAGGTTAAGGATAAATACATTCAGGGAAAAGAATATCTGCAAAAAATTATTCCTTTGATTAAAAAAATTCTAGCCAGGGAAGGAATTAAAGTAATTGAAGTTCACGCCCGATCCAAACATTACTATAGTTTATATAAGAAACTTCAACGATATGATATGGACTGGCATAAAATTTATGACTTAGTCGCTTTACGAATTATTGTTCCTGATATTGAAAGTTGCTACGCTACTTTAGGGATTATCCATAAAAAATGGAAGCCATTGATTGGCCGCATTAAAGATTATATTGCCATCCCTAAACCCAATGGTTATCAATCGCTTCACACAACTGTCTTCTGTCAATGGGGTAAAATTACTGAATTCCAAATCCGCAGTTCAGAAATGCACAAAGAAGCTGAGCACGGTATTGCTGCTCATTGGCACTACAGTGAGGAAAAAGGACTAAAGGACTACATCAAAAAAAGAATCTTAGGAAAAAAACCAGCCCAAGAATTAAAAAGAGAACTAACCTGGGTCAAACAACTTCAAGAATGGCAAAAAGAAAAGTTTTCTTCTTCTCAAGAATTTCTTGATTCCTTAAAAATCGATTTTTTAAAAGACCGCATTTTTGTCTTTACTCCCAAAGGTGATATTATTGATTTGCCTGAAGGAGCTACCCCGATTGACTTCGCCTACCAAATCCACAGCGACATTGGTCACCAATGCAGCGGCGCTAAAATAGATGAGAAACTTAGCTCGTTATCACAACCATTGCAAAACGGCCAAGTAGTTGAAATTATCATTCAAAAAAATAAAAAACCAAACAGGGATTGGTTAAAATTTATTAAGACCAACGAAGCCAAAAATAGAATCAAGGCCTGGTTCAGAAAAAATTAAATTTTTAATAAATGTTTAACCACCTTATCCAGCTCTTCCTGATTAGCAAATCCGATATTTAAATACCCCATTTCACCTCTTCGGAGAATGCTCACCCGTCTGCCCAAGACCTCAGCCAGGTCTTTTTCTATTTTTTTAAAAAGAGGGTTTTTAGGACCGCCGCTTCTTGGCTTATTAAGCAGAACCACTTTTCTGGCTCTTTCTTCGGTCTGACGAACATCTAAATTATTTCTAACAACCGCTTGATAAATAGTCAGACGAGCCGTTGGTTTAGCCATCAAAATAGCCCGACCATGACCTTCGCTAATCCGACCTTCCATCATTGCTTTCTGGACCTTGGGCGGTAAGGTCAAAAGCCGGAGTGTATTAGTCACGGCCACCCGGCTCTTGCCTATTTTCTGGGCAATTTGACTATGTTTTAACTTAAAATCTTCCTGAAGTTGTTTAAAGGCCTGGGCTGATTCAATGGGGTTAAGGTTTTTCCGCTGCAGATTTTCCACCAAAGCGAGCTCTAATTTTTCATGAGCGGAACTATCCCGAATAATCACCGGCACATGAGGTAAGCCAGCTATTTGAGCCGCTCTCCATCTTCGCTCCCCGGCTATCAATTCGTACTCCACTTGACGACCTCTGGCAGTCGGCTTTTCAATTTTAGTCACAATCAATGGCTGGAGAATACCATGCTCTCTAATAGAGTTAGCCATTTCTTTCAAATTTTCTTCGGACAAGTTTTTACGAGGTTGATGGGGATTAGGCCTGATTTTGTCAACCTCTATATTAAAAATACTTTCCTTTTTCAGATCCAGCCAGTCTTCTCTTCTGGTCTGACCTTTTATCAAATTAGATATCTTAGACTGTTTTTTAGGAATAAGTGATTGAAGACCTTTGCCTAATGATGATTTCATAATTTTTTATTTATTTATCCAAAGAGATAATTTCTTGAGCTAATTGTCGATAGGCCTTGGCTCCTTTAGAATGTGGATTGTATTGGAGAATTGATTGACCAAAACTGGGCGCTTCAGCTAATTTAACACAACGAGGAATGACGGCGCTAAAAACATGGCCGGAAAAATTTCTTTCCATTTCTTTACGAACCTGCCGGGAAAGCTTATTGCGACGGTCGTACATAGTCAATAAAGCTCCTTTTATTTTTGTCGGGCTGGCTAAATTTTCCTGAACTAATTCAATAGTTCTTAAAAGCTGACCTAGCCCTTCCAGAGCATAGTATTCGCACTGCACCGGAATAATTACTTCATCAGCCGCCACTAAACCATTAATGGTTAAAAGACCTAAACTGGGCGGGCAATCAATCAAAATATAATCGTAATTGGTTCTGATACGGCGCAGCAATTCGTAAAGTTTAAATTCCCGATTAGGTTGCGAAACTAATTCCACGGTTGCCCCGGCTAAATCCGGCGCGGCCGGCATAATATCATAACCAAAAAGAGCTGTTTTTCGGATAA
The DNA here is from genome assembly GCA_964589195.1 of uncultured Candidatus Saccharibacteria bacterium. Classification (GTDB taxonomy): domain Bacteria; phylum Patescibacteriota; class Minisyncoccia; order Portnoybacterales; family UBA2143; genus CAZPQT01. The sequence goes on along the minus strand of CAZPQT010000023.1, from coordinate 585 downwards.
TTTCTTCGGGCAAAAGCCCGCCTATTAAAGAATGGTATAAGTTCAAGGGGACGGTCTGCGAGTCAAGGCCAACTCCCGAAGTAGCATTAGCCTGCGGGTCAATATCAACCAAAAGAACATATTTACCCAAAGCAGCTAAGTAGGCGGCTAAATTAATTCCTGTGGTTGTTTTAGCTACCCCCCCTTTTTGATTTACCAACCCGATTATTTGAGCCATTAACTCCATTATACTCCGATTCTCAATTGACAACAAGAGGATTTTAAGAGAAAATATAGTTAAGCCGAAGTGGTGAAATTGGAAAACACGCAGCACTCAAAATGCTGTGGGCGTAAGCCCTTGAGGGTTCGAGTCCCTCCTTCGGCACCAAAAAATAAATCTAAAAATCATTAAGGAACCTGTAAAAAATATCGGCTTGAATATATTTTGGGTGGAAGAAAATTTTTAACATTAAATTATTTCATGAATCAAGAAAAAGAAAAAAATAATAATGGAATAGATTTAAGTGGCTCTTTTAATGATTCCGACGAAAAGTTTAATAAACAACGACCGCAAATTCCCTTATATCTTCCCGGAACTCCGAAAAT
>CAZPQT010000022.1:0-9790 GCA_964589195.1 uncultured Candidatus Saccharibacteria bacterium | reverse complement strand
GTTATATGGAAAAACATCAGCCGCCTTTGCGGATTATTGTGCCCGGTCGTTGTTTTCGTCATGAGGCAACTGATGTTTCTCATGATGTGCAATTTTATCAGATAGAAGGATTAATGGTTGGCCAAGATGTTTCTATGGTTCATTTTAAAGGAGTGATTGAGGGATTTTTAAAGCGATTTTTTGGTCCGGAGGTGAGGATGCGTTTGCGACCAGGGCATTTCCCTTTTACTGAACCAAGTTTTGAGGTAGATATTAAAAGAAAAGGTCCTGTTTCCACTAAGGCTTCGGCAGGCAAGCAAGATTGGCTGGAGATTATGGGTGCGGGCATGGTCCATCCTAATGTTTTTAAAGCAGTTGGTTATCTTCCCGGGAAATGGCAGGGTTTTGCTTTCGGCGTCGGCTTGGATCGTTTAGCTATGCTCAAGTATCAGATTGATGACATCAGATTGTTTTATAACGGTGATTTGCGATTCTTAAAACAGTTTTAGTATGAAAATATCCTACAATTGGCTCCAATCTTTTTTTCAAAAGAAATTACCAGTTCCGGAAAAACTGGCTGATTTGTTAACCAGGCATTCTTTTGAGACGGCGTTAGTTAAAAAAGTCGGGCCCGCCAGCAAGGCGGGCAAGCAAGATTATCTTTTGGACGTAGAGGTTTTACCTAACCGAGCCCATGATTGCTTAAGTCATTTGGGCATTGCTCGGGAAATTGCGGCTCTTTTGAAGTATCCATTTGAAATAGTTGATTATGCTAAAAAGATTAAAGTTGATCAAAAGGAATTGATTCAAAACTTTGTTAAAGTAGAAAATAAAGATAAAAATCTTTGTTCTCGATATACAGCGCGGGCTTTGATTAACATCAAAGTCGGGCCATCGCCTCAATGGCTGCAGGAGCGATTAAAAATATGTGGTTTGCGGCCAATCAGTAATATAGTTGATATTGCTAATTACGTGATGTTGGAAACCGGTCAGCCTTTCCATATTTATGATGCGGATAAACTTGAAAGCAAGGGCAAGACCAAAACAATTATTGTCCGGCGAGCCAAAAAAGGTGAGAAAATTACTACTTTAGATAATGAAAAATATGATTTAGATGAGAATATTTTAGTCATCGCTGATGAAAAAAATCCGGTTTGCGTGGCTGGCATTAAAGGAGGTCAGGGTCCGGGAATTGACGGGCAGACCAAGAGGATAATTTTAGAAGCAGCTAATTTCTCTCCCCAAATTATCAGGCAGGGCTCTCAACAACTTAATCTGAAAACAGATGCTTCCTGGCGTTTTGAACATCAGTTAGACCCCAATTTAACTGAAGAAGCTGTTGAGATGGCGGCTTATCTGGTTCAGGAAATAGCTGGCGGAGAGATTCTTAATGGAATAGTTGATGTTTATCCGGTAAAAATTAAGCCGCCGAAAGTGAAATTGGATATTAAAAAAGTAGAAAGTTTATTAGGTATTGATATTTCAGCTAAAGAGATAAAGGAATTCTTGGAAAGATTAGGGTTCGGGGTGGAAACGTTCCGGTCTAAGAACAGGACCACGGAAGCGCGATTGGAGGTGACAGTGCCCACTCGGCGAATAGATGTAACTATTCCCGAAGATTTAATTGAGGAGATTGGTCGGCTTTATGGTTTTGAGAAAATTCTCAGTCAAATGCCAACGGCTACTTTAATTCCTCCAGCCAGGAATGAAGATTTAATTTATCAAAATAAAGTCAGGGATATTCTGACTAATCTTGGTTTTAGTGAGGTGTATAATTATTCTTTTGTTAGTAGTAAAGGAGTAGAAGTACTTAATCCGGTCAGTCAAGAACAGAAATATTTAAGGCCTAATTTAGCGATTAATTTGATTAAAAATATTGAAGAGAATAAAAAGTATTTTAACGAGGTGCGATTGTTTGAAATTGGCAAGGTTTTTGAAAAGAATAAAAACAAGGTGATTGAGAAGAAGAGATTGGGCGCGGTTTTGTTTCCAGCTGATTTTTATCGGTTAAAAGGAGTCATTGACACTTTATTGAATAAACTGCGAATTACTGATGTTTGGTATAATGAAGTATCAAGGGAAAATATTAGGGCAGAAGTAAAGATAGGAAATGATTTGTTGGGTTGGCTAGGTGATAATATTTTTGAACTTGATTTTGAAAAAATAGTTGCCTTAGCCACTGAAGAGAGAATTTACTTAGCCCCTTCCAAATACCCGGCCATAGTCAGGGATATCGCTCTTTTAGTTGAACGAGGAACTAAGGTAGTCGAAGTGCTTAATTTAATCAATGCCGTTGGCGGTCACCTGGTCCGCGATGTTGATTTATTTGATATGTATGAAGGCGAAGAAATCCCCCAGGGTAAAAAGAATTTAGCTTTTCATATTATTTATCAGTCAGATGACCATACTTTGACCGATAAAGAAGTTAATAAGTTGCAGGAAAAGATTATGAAGGTCTTGGAAGAAGAAGGGGGATGGGAAGTCCGACGATAAAATTATGCCCAATAATAATAATAATTCAACCTACGAAGCCAAAGATATTTATGTCTTAGAAGGCTTAGAGCCGGTTCGCCGCCGGCCGGGCATGTATATTGGTTCAACTGGCTCAGATGGACTCCATCATCTTGTTTGGGAAGTAATTGACAATGGACTTGATGAAGCAATTGCCGGCTATTGTAACGAGATAGAAATTGTTTTGTTGCCCGATAAAAGAGTTAGAGTGAGTGATAATGGTCGAGGTATCCCAGTGGAAAAACATCCCCAGACCAAAAAATCTGCTTTAGAGACAGTGATGACCACGCTTCATGCCGGAGCCAAGTTCGGCGGTCAGTCCTATAAAATTGCCGGCGGCTTGCACGGAGTTGGCGTTTCCGTGGTTAACGCTCTTTCTAAATGGATGAGGGTAGAAGTTTGTCGCCATGGCATAAAATACAGTCAGGAATATTCTCGCGGGAAAGTGAAGACCAAAGTTAAAAAAGAGGGCAAATGTCAGGCGAACGGCACCATAGTGACTTTTGACCCTGATCCCGAGGTTTTTAAGGAAGTAAAATTTAGTTGGCGCAGGATTTTAGAGCATTTAAGACAACAGACCTATTTAACTCCTTCAACCAGAATAAAAATAGTTGATCAAAGGAAAGAACCTTTTAAGAAATATGATTTCTATTTTGACAGCGGCTTAGTTTCTTATGTAGATTATTTAAATCGGGACGAAGAAGTAAAACATGACCATGTTTTTTATGTCTCCAGAGAACATCAGGAAATTTTAGCGGAAGTGGCTTTACAATATACTGATGATATTCAGGGATACGAAGAGAGTTTTGCCAATAATATTCATACTGGCGAAGGGGGCATGCACTTAACTGGATTTCGAACGGCTCTAACCAGAACGCTAAATGATTATGCCCGCAAGAACGGCTTTTTGAAAAATTCAGACGAAAAATTAAGCGGTGACGACGTTCGAGAAGGTTTAACCGCGGTAATCAGCGTTAAATTAAAAGAACCCCAGTTTGAAGGACAGACTAAGGCTCGTTTAGGCAATCCTGAAGCAAGAATGGCTGTAGAAACAGTTGTGGCTGATGGTCTGGAGGAATTCTTAGAAAAAAATCCCCAGGATGCCAAAGCGATTATGGAAAAATGTTTTTTGGCGGCTAAAGCCCGCAAGGCCGCCCGCGCCGCCCGCGAAACAGTTATTCGTAAAGGTATTTTAGAGGGATTAGCTTTGCCCGGTAAATTAGCCGATTGTTCTAATCGCCGTCCCGAAGAATCAGAATTGTTTTTGGTGGAAGGGGATTCCGCTGCTGGTTCGAGCAAACAGGGACGCGACCGAAGATTCCAGGCCATTTTGCCTTTACGAGGAAAAATCCTTAATGTTGAGAAAGCCAGATTAGATAGAGCTTTGGCTTCTAAAGAAATTAAATCTATTGTTATTGCTTTAGGAGCAGCCATTTCTGAAGAATTTGATTTAAATAGGATTCGCTATCACCGAATAATTATTGCCTGTGATGCGGACTCTGATGGCAATCATATTACAACACTTCTTTTGACGTTTTTCTTTAGATATTTCCGTCCAATTATTGATGCAGGATATCTCTATATCGCCCAACCGCCGCTTTATAAAATTAAAAAGGGCAAACAGATTGAATATGGTTATACTGATGCGGACAAAGAAGAAATTTTGAGTTCAATGGGCAAGGAAGGGGTTGATATTCAACGCTATAAAGGATTAGGCGAGATGAATCCTCCGGAATTATGGAGTACTACCATGGATCCGACTAACCGAGTGATGAAGCAGGTAACCATTGAAAACGCCAAAGAAGCTGACAAGATTTTTGACATTTTGATGGGCGATGAAGTTCTCCCCAGAAAAAAGTTTATCCAAACCCATGCTAAAAAAGTGAGAAATTTGGATATATAGATTTTTTAGAAACAGTCCTTGGTCTGACAGTCCCTAAAAAATCTTCTAAGTGGGCTTGACACCTTTATCAGGCTAAGATAGGATATAGGAAACAGCCCGTCAGGGCTTTTTAAATAGATGAAAATTAGCCAATTGCCTAAAAAAGGAATAGATTTTCTTAAAGAAGTCCGTATTGAATTAAAACGGGTGACTTGGCCGACTCGTCAACAGACAATTAAGTATACTTTAATTGTTATTGGTTTAAGTTTGGCCGTGGCTGCTTTTTTAGGCGGTTTGGATTTTTTGTTTAGTTGGTTGCTTGATCGGTTTGTAATTTAAGGACTTGGTCTAAACCCAGCCGTCTAAGCAGAGAATATATTTATAGACGGCTGGGTTCAATAAAATAATCATGCCTAAACAAATACAACAAGGAAAAAACTGGTATGTGCTTCATACTTATTCTGGCTACGAAGAAGCCGTGGCTCGAAACTTAAAGCAGCGGATTGAATCAATGGGCATGGAGGACAGAATTTTTAACATTTTAGTGCCCACCGAGAAAAAGATTAAGATTAGAAGCGGCAAGCGGCAGGTCTATGAAGAGAAAATTTATCCCGGTTATGTTTTGGTGGAGATGATCGTCACCGATGATTCCTGGTATGTGGTTCGTAATACTCCTCGAGTAACCGGCTTTATTGGAGCAGGGACTTTGCCCACACCCGTTTCTTTAGAAGAAATTGAAGGCCTTCAAAAGCGCATGGGCGTTAAAGAGCCCAAATACAAGATCGAAGTAGTTATTGGCGACCCGGTTAAAATTATTGATGGACCATTTAAGGACTTTGACGGCAAGATTTCCGAAGTTGATGAGAAACGAGGCAAGATTAAGGTTTTGGTTTCTATGTTTGGTCGGGAAACACCGGTAGAATTGGACTTTTTACAGGTGAAGAAATTATAGGATTTTTTAGGGACTATCCCTAGATTGAAAATATGCCTAAACCAATTAAAACTATTATCAAATTACAGATTCCGGCTGGTCAGGCCAATCCGGCCCCGCCCATTGGTCCGGCCTTAGGTCAGCACGGTTTGAATATCCAGGATTTTTGCGTTAAATTCAACGAAGCGACTAAAGAGATGGCTGGCGATATTATTCCGGTGGAAATTACGGTTTATGAAGACCGAACTTTTGATTTTAAATTAAAGACGCCGCCAGCCGCCGAATTATTGAAAAAAGCAGCTGGCTTGGAAAAAGGTTCAAGCGAACCGCATAAAAAGAAAGTGGGCCAAGTAACCAAAGAACAAATTCGCCAGATTGCGGAAAAAAAGATGGTTGACTTGAATGCTTATTCCGTTGAACAAGCTGAAAAAATTGTTGAAGGAACAGCCCGCAGTATGGGTATTGAGGTAAAATAAGCAATAAGGGAGCGACGCTCCTAAATTCTAGAGATAAAATAGAATATCAGGAGAGTAGAAATGAGAAAGGCAAGGATGAAAAAGACAGGGATAGGGAAATTTTGGAACCGGTTGAAAAGAGTGGCTAAAAGAGGAGAATGCCAAGTAGGTACAGTTCAACTAAATTCCAGAATAATTAAAAGGAGGGAGAGAGGATAATCTCTCCTTTTATGTTCGTTAAAAATTAAATAAAAGAAGGTGCGTTATGAAAACATGGAGGATGGTAAAAACATCAAAAGTTTACAATTCTAGATTTTTTCGGGTAGATGAAGATAGAGTAATGTCACCAGGAGGGAAAGAAGTGAATTATTCATTAGTAAGAATGACCCGTCCATTTGTGGTTATCGTCCCAGTTGATATATTGGGTAAGGTGTGGCTGGTAAAACAACACAGATATCCGCTTAATAGATTTATGATTGAATTTCCTGGTGGGGTTGTTGATCCGGGCGAAGATGCGTTTCAGGCGGCAAAACGAGAACTTGAAGAGGAAGTAGGTTTGAGATCGGATGATTGGAAGCCATTGGGAGAGATATATGAAGCAGTTGTTACTCTTGAAGCGCTTGGATACGTTTTTTTGGCCTCTGGCGCGGAAAAGATACCCAATCCTAAAACGGACTTGATGGATAAGGATCTTTTCGAAATTATTAAATGCGAAATTCCAATCTTTGAGGATATGATTAGACGTAGAGGGATTATGGATTCTGCCACAATTTCAGCATTTTGCAGAGCCAGATTGCATGGTTATATCTAATTGAGGAGTTCAATGTTTTTGTAGCCCTGTCGAATTTTTATCCGACAGGGCTTTACTTTTTTTAAAAAACTAATATAATACGAATAAGGATTTTTTGTAATTTTGTTGTATTTTGATAAATCGTATTAAGAGAAGATAAAATGTTATTTTAATAAAAATGAAAAGAAAATTAAGCCAAAAAACTATTTTAGATTATAAGGAATTAGCTAGAATAATCAGTGCTTATAGAATTTTGAATAAAAAGATAATCTGTACTATTGGTTCTTGGGACATGTTGCATATTGGCCATTTACGCTATTTAGAAAAAGCAAAGAGTTTAGGTGATATTTTAATAGTTGGCGTTGACAGCGATGAAGCGGTTAAGATTTATAAAAAAAATCCCTTAAGACCAATAATTCCCCATAAGGAAAGAATAGAAATGCTCACTTATCAGGAATTTATTGATTATGTTACCTTAATAAATGATGTTGATAAAAAGGGTTGTTGGAAGATGGGATTAATAAGAGCAATAAAACCCGATATCTTTGTGGTTGTTGAAGGAGAAAGTTATTCCGAAGAACAAAAAAGAAATATAGCTAAGTTTTGTGGCAACATTCACGTTTTTCCTCGTCAAGCAAAAAAAACCTCAACCAGTGATATATTTGAAAATGTGTTTAGGAAAAGAATAAAAGATATCTTGTCTAAATAATGAGTTATGATTAAAAAAGTAGTTAATCCTAAATTTGCCAAGTCAGAGGATTACCGGAAGGTTTTAAAGAGGATTGAAGAAACAGCTAAATGCCCCTTCTGTAAAAGTAATTTTAAATATCATAAAAAACCAATATTAAAAAAAGAAAAAAGTTGGTTTGTCACAGAGAATAATTGGCCTTATAAAAATGCTAAATATCATTTTGTAATCATTTCCGAAAAACATAAGGAAGAATTCAGCGAGTTAGGTCAGGCTGATTTTAAAATAGTTTTTAAATTAGCAAATTGGATAATTAAAAAATATAAAATAAAGGGAGGAGGTTTCATATTGAGATTTGGTGACCCAATTTATACTGGCGCAACGGTCTGCCATCTTCATTTTCATTTGATTGTTCCCAAAATTGACCTAAACAAGAAAAAAACCAAAGTGGTTTATTTCCCGATTGGCTGAAAAAGAATTTATCAAAATACTTTAAACTAAATAAAAAAGAACTCGAAAGACTTTGAAGATGTTGAGTTCAAATCATAAAAATATTTTAATTATCGGTGAATTCCCAGTCCTTCATAAAGGATATATTGCTGCATTTGACAATATTTTGAAAAAGACCCCTAAAGCCCATTTTTATTTGGGCTTTTTAGGTAATCAGATTATTAAAGAATTGACCAGGCTTGAACCAGATATCAGGAAAATTCCAGTTAGAGATTTAAACAAACTGATTAAGGTTTGTCTGCCGATTAAGAAATTTTTTTTAGTAAACAGATCTAATTTTTCTAGGATTATAAAAAACACAGGTTTTCACAAAATCATAATCCTTAAAGGAGAAAAGAGTGAAAATTTTGCTAAGCGGTATTTAATCAACGATGGATACAAAAAACTTTTTCAGTTTTACGATATCAGATTAAAATGGAAGAGCGATAAGGTTGCCGAGCTTAATGAAAAAAGCGATAAACTTTCTATAGCCGAAATTAAAAAACACAAGGAAATCATGAAAAAAGTTTTTGGAAAAACAGAAAATTCCCGATGTTTTTGGCGTCAAACAGGAGCCGCCTTGGTTAAAAACAAAAAAATTATTTTGACTGCCTATAATAAAATGATGCCTACTGATGATGAATGTTATAAAATAGGCTGTATCCGGGACAATATTGCTCCGGGGAAATCTTCGGAAATATGTAGCGCTGTTCACGCTGAGGCATCGGTTATTGCCCGGGCAGCCAAAAAGGGTATTTCTTTAAAAAATACAACGCTTTATGCCAGTCATTTTCCTTGTCCGGCTTGCGCTAAATTGATCGCTTTATCAGGAATAAAAAAAGTTGTTTATTCTCGAGGTCATGCTGTTTTTGACGGTAGGCGAGTGATGAAAAGCAAAGGAGTTAAATTAATTAAGTTTTAGGTAATATGAGCAATAAAGAATGGCCAATCTATTTTAAAGACAATTTAATTTTAGGCAATCTCAAAAGCGAAGTGGGCATAGTAACTCTCTGGACGCCGGCTGAAAAAATTGCTGGCAAAGTCGACCATAATCTTTTTTGTGCGGCTGGTCAGCTTTATTCTAAAGAAGGCATAAATTTTATCATTAGAAATATCTTAGCCAAACCTTCGCTTAGGTGCTTGGTGATTTGCGGGGCTGATCTTTCTGGAAGCGGACAAGCTTTAGTTAATTTTTTTAAAAAAGGAATGGGTAAAAACCATAATATTGTTAATGTTCCTTATGCTTTTATTCATAAAGAGATTCCTTTGACAAAAATCGCCAATTTTAGGAAAAACATAAAGATAGAAAATTTAATTGGGGTCAGTGATTCAACAAAAATAGCTAAGAAGATCAAGAAATACAAGCCAATGGGTAAGGCCTTTGCCCGACCTCAAGTTTTTCCTTCAGCCATTCCCGAAGAAACAGGCTCATTTCCTACTGACCAGTCAGTTTTTAAGATTGTCCGTCAGCATGTTGGTCAGGCTTGGTTGGAAATCTTGAAGATAGTTTGGCGTTTTGGGAGAGTGAGAGAATCTTTTTACGGAAATCCTCTAAGAGAAGTTTTTAATATCGCGGCCGTGATTACAAAAGAAGATTCTTTTAATCCTAGAATTTTCCCCTATTTTTCCATAACCAAGAAGGAGATTAGAAAATATTGTCAGGCAATAATGAGCGCCAAGAGAGGTGATGAAATTTATAGTTATGGCGAACGGCTTTGGAATTACAAGGGCGTCAATCAGGTGGACGAAGTAATGATACCTTTTTTGAAGAAATATCCTACTGACCGTGCAGCTATTGCCGTAACATTTGATTTGACCCAAGACCATAAGGCCCCTCGGGCGCCCTGCCTTTGTTTAGTTCAGGCGACTACTCTTGATAACAAAGTCAATCTAACTGCTTATTTTAGAAGTCATGATCTTTTTGCCGGCTGGATTTTAAATGCTTTTGGGTTGCGACGTCTTCAGAAATATATTGCTGAAAAGATTAGGTTGGAAATGGGGACACTGACTATTTTTTCTAATTGCGCCCATGTTTATGATAATCAGTGGAGAGTTGTTGAAGAAA
>CAZPQT010000021.1:0-10172 GCA_964589195.1 uncultured Candidatus Saccharibacteria bacterium | reverse complement strand
ATTTTCAAAAACAATCTTTAACTTGATAGATGAATTTGCCTTAAGCGACATGTGGACCAGGTGGGAATCGGACCCACGACCTTCTCTGTGCAAAAGAGATATTCTACCACTGAACTACTGGCCCCATAAACATAAAATACCAAAAATTAAGCAAAAAAGCAAGCATCTTGGCTTGACAAAATACCCCCGGAGGGTATATATTTAAATTTAGTTTTGGGGAGTAAAGATACTATGACAATATATGAGAAAAAACACGATAATCCAACGTCTCAATATTATTAAAGGGCAAATTGATGGCTTGGCTAATCTTATAGAAAAGAAGGAGAATTGCCATAAGGTAACAGAGCAATTTTATGCGATTAATGTTGCTTTGAAAAAAGTAATCGAATTGTATTTTAAGGAAAACCTGACCTCCTGCTTAACGTCCGTCAATTTAAAGAAAAAAAGAATAATTGAGTTCTTGTTGAAAGAAATAATTAAAAATAAGTAATTAATAAAGTTAAAATTATGTCAAAAACAATTGAACTAACAAGCCAAGATTTTGAGAAAGAAGTTTTGCAATCAGATATCCCCGTCTTAGTGGATTTTTGGGCGCCATGGTGCCAGCCCTGCTTAATGATGGTACCTGTTTTAGATGAGCTTTCAGATGAGCTTGATGGCCGGTTGAAAATATACAGATTAAATGTAGAGTTTCCAGAACATCAAGCATTAGCTATTCAATATCAAATTCAAAGCATTCCCAATATGAAACTTTTTAAAGAAGGTAAAGTGGCTAAGGAATTTATTGGTTCTCGGCCAAAAGAAATGCTTAAGGCGGAATTAGAGACAGAACTTTAATTTATGAAAGATGCAAGTAATAAGTATCCCTTGATAATTGTTGGGGTTGGACCGGCGGGACTTACGGCTTCAATTTATGCTTCTCGTTATAGGGTAAATCACTTAATTATTGGCGAGGCCTTAGGCGGCTTAGCTTTTGAGGCGCATAAAATTTGTAATTTTCCTACAGAACAAGAAATTTCCGGCCTGAAAATTGTCGAAAAGATGCAAAAGCACGTAGAATCCCTGGGTGCTTCTTTGATGATAGATAATGTAGTTAGTATTATTAAAGAAGATAAAATATTTAAAATCACTACCCAGAAAGGAAATGTTTTTTTGGCCGAGGCGCTTCTTCTGGCTACTGGCACTGAACATCGCCGAATGAATTTGCCAAACGAAAGTAAATTTATCGGCAAGGGTATTTCTTATTGTGTTACTTGCGATGCTATGTTTTATCGTAATAAAACGGTTGCCGTTATTGGCGGTAGTGATAGCGCTGATACAGATTCGCTTTATTTAGCAGAAATAGCAAAAAAAGTTTACCAAATTTATCACAGGGATAAACTACGAGGCGAAACTACTTGGATTAATCAAGTTACAAATAATAAAAAAATTGAGGTTATTTACAATACGAAAGTCATCGGATTAGAGGGCCGAAAAAAGTTAGAAAAGATTATTTTAGACACACCTTATCAAGGAGCGGAAAAAATTTCCATTGACGGTTTGTTTGTTAAAATCGGGACTGTTCCCCAGAAGATATTAACAAAGGAATTGTCTTTGGAAACAGATGAAGGCAACTATATCAAGGTGATTCCTGGTCAGAAAACTAATCAGGCGGGGATTTGGGCGGCTGGCGATATCACTACGGCTTCTAATAATTTTCATCAGATTATTACTGCCTGTAGTGAAGGAGCGATTGCCGCCGAAAGCATATTTAAATTTTTTCAAGAAAGGAATAGATGAAAGTCGAGAGTAGAAAATAATAGAAATAAGTAATTTTATGGCTAAGATAAATAAAAATAAGTGTGTTGGCTGCGGTATTTGCGCCAATATATGCCCGGAGGGCATAGAAATGGTGGATGGGAAAGCTGAAATAAAAAATGAAAATGCCGGATGCTTAAAAGATGCTGCCAGAGCATGTCCTCAAAATGCTATTAGTATTGGGGACGAAGAAGAGTCTAGTGAAGGAGATAGAAATCCGAATTTTAATCAGAATTATGGTCAAGGCAGAGGAATAGGTATGGGCCTGGGTAAAAAAATGGGTAGGGGTATGAGACATATGGGACGAGGTATGGGACAAAGAAGACAATAGGACTATTGAGACCAACGGTCTCAATAATTCCGAACGACATCAGTAATCAGTTTTTAAGATAGTTGAGTAAATACCGGCTTAAAAATCCAGTATTCTCAAAAAAGCAGAATGAATTTTATTATTTCCTTTATTTTTTCCTTAATCATTTATCTTGTCCTGACAATTGACTCAGGGAATATTTTATATTGGAGCAAAGAAGAAATTGTTTTAGGAATTATTCTGTCTGTTATAACCGGGATGATAATGCAAAAGATTTTCGGATTGCTTAAAACAAACTCTGTTAGAAATCCCGGGGACGGAAAAAAAGCGCAGAAAGGTAATGTTTCTAACGGAATAATGGTTAGCCCGAAGTTTTTGAATCCCTTAAGGTGGGGTTTATTTTTACTCTATATTTTTGGACCTTTTCTTTTTAGTTTGATTAAAGCAAATTTGGAAGTTGCTTATAGAATTGTTACCGGGAAGATTAGACCGGGAATTGTAAAAATATCTTCCGGACTGAAGACCGACTTCGGAATGGCTTTATTGGCAAACTCTATTACCTTGACTCCAGGAACCTTATCAGTAGAAGCGGACCGGCAGAATAATCTCTATGTTCATTGGCTTTATGTGAAAAATAAAGAGCCGGAGATTAAAGAAATAGTGGGAGATTTTGCCAAGTGGATTAAAATAATTACTGAATAATTATGTGGCAAATAATTGCTTTAATTCTTTCAGCACTTGTCTTTATCACCTTAGTAAGGGTTTTTCTCGTTAGGACTATTTTTGACAAATTGGTTGTTTTGGATGTGGCCAGTGTATTGGCCATTACTCTTTTAATAGTGTTTTCTATTATTTGGAAAGAAATTATTTTGGCGGATGTGGCTATTGTTTATGCTCTTCTTTCTTTTATAGGTATTCTTTATTTTGCCAAATACGCCAAATCAACATCATAAAATATTTCTTAGAGATGTTTATGTTTTTAATTTATTTATTTATTTCAATCAGTTTAATTTTTTTCAGCTTGAGCATCTTAGGTCTTTTTAGATTTCCTGATGTTTACACCCGTCTGCATTCTTCAACTTTGTCCACTACTTTCGGCTTTCTCTTTTTTGCCCTGACAGCGATACTTTACCTTTTGATATTTGACAAAGCTGATTCTTCTTTGGCGGCTCGCATAATTCTAATTACCTTGGTTCTTCTGGTAATTGAACCTTGTCTGGCCCATGCAATTTCAAGAGCGGCTCATAAAAACGGGATAAAACCCAAACAAGCGATAATAGATAAACTAAATTCTTAATAAATAATATGGACTTTTCTATAATCCAAATTGTTCAAAGTTTAATCTTGGCCAGTATGGTGCTTTCGGCCTTTTTGTTGGTGAGAAGCAAGAATTTATTTGTTTCGGTCGTTTATTTGGCGGTCATGAGTTTGATGTTGGCCATAGAATTTTATATTCTTCAAGCTCCTGATGTGGCTATTGCTGAAGCGGCTGTCGGAACGGCCTTGTCTACAGCTATTTTTGTAATTGTTATCCAAAAGACCAATCGGTTTGAAAAATAATCTCTATGACTAACAAAAACAAAAAATATAGTTTTAAAAAAACCAAGCTCATAAGTTTAATAATTTTGTTCGTTTTCCTTGTTTCAGTTGTTTTTTTTATTCATCCTTTTGGAAAACCTGGGGCGGTAAAAATGGATGACTATTTTATTGAAAACGCCCAGAGACAAACAGGAAGTAACAATGTTGTTTCCAGTATAATTTTTGATTACCGTGGTTTAGACACACTGGGAGAAGCAACGGTTCTTTTTGCTGCTGTTCTGGGGATTTCTCTAATTTCTATGAAAAAATTCTCTATTAGTAAATAAAATCTATGAGCCAGATAGTTAAAGTTGTCAGCTTGATAATTTTAAATCCGATAATTATATTTGGATTATATATTATTTCTCATGGCCATTTAACTCCCGGCGGCGGATTTCAAGGAGGGGTGATAATTGCTTCAGCGATCGTATTAATCTTAATTGTTTTTGAAAATAATATCGGATTGTCAGGGAAACTGTTTTCGCTGTTTGAATCTTTGGGCCTCGTTTTCTTTGTTGTTTTGGCTTTTCCTAATATTTTTAGAAACACATTTTTTTATAATTTTTTGGCTAATGCGACTGGCCTTTTAGGAAAGACAATCCATTTTGGGATAAATCTGGGTTATCTTAATAGCGGCGGGGTTATTCCTTTAATGAATTTAGCAATAGGAATAGAAGTAGCTTCGGCTTTATCGCTGGCCATTGTATTAGTGATAAAAAAAATATGATTAGCTATGTTTTTCTAGCTACAATTTTTTTAATAATAATAGGGATTTCCGGGGCAATATTTAAAAGAAACCTAATTAAGATAACTATGTCCATTAATATTATCAGCGGTGGAGTAAATTTGTTCTTGATAAGTTTGGGATACAGACAAGGAGGAATAGCTCCGATTTTCACCAGGGCCCCGAATTTAAATATGGTTTCTCCAACTCCCCAAGCACTGGTTCTTACCAGTATTGTCATTAATTTAGCCATAACTGCCCTTCTACTCTCTTTGGCTGTTTTGATTCATAAAATTTCCCGCGACGATGCGGTATCTTCCGGCAAGGGAAAAAGCGGTTAAAAACTATGGTCCTCCATTTTATTATTTTAATAATCGTCGTTCCATTGTTAGGTGCGTTTATTCTGCCTTTGTTGAACAGATTTGGCAAAAGAGCAAGAATCTTTTGGCTTGCTTTGATTTTGATTTTGACTGATATTTTTTCTTTTTTTCTTTATAAGTTAATTCTTGAGAAGGGGGTACTTGTTTACGCCCTAGGAGCTAAATTCCCTTCTTTGACTTTGCCTGAGGGCTTTCCCGTAAGAATTGTTTTGCTGGCAGACGCTTTATCGGGATTTTTGGCTCTAATTTTTCTTTTGATTGCCTCTTTAGTCCTTCTTTATTCCTGGGAAACATTAAAGGAATATTCTTCTCTGGATAAATTCTACGCTTTGTATCTTCTGCTTATTGTCGGGATTTTGGGATTTTTGTTAAGCGGGGATTTTTTTACCCTCTTTGTCTTTTACGAGATAAACTCTATTGCTACGGCTGGTTTGATTACTTTTTTTAGAAATAAAGGATGTTTTAAAGCGTCTTTTCATTATTTAGCCGTTTTTGCTATTGGCTCCTTATTCTTGCTTTTCGGCATTGGGCTTCTTTACGGCCAATACGGATTTTTGAATATGGCTATTATCGCCCATAATCTTCAGTTTTCTTTCTTGGATAAAATCGCCTTGTCTCTCATTAGTTCTGCTTTATTATTGAAAGCCGGATTTTTCCCTTTCTATTTTTGGAAGCCGGAGGCCTACAAAGCGTCTCCTGTGCCAGTAATCATTCTGTCTATCGTTTCTTCTTTGTCTGCCATCTATGTTTTATTCAGAATTGCTTTTGATGTTTTTGGTCCGAATATTGTTTTTGGCTGGATCTTAATTTTGTTTTCAATTCTTTCAATTTTTACGGGAGTTTTCTTTGCTCTAAGGGAAAATAGGATTAAAAGAATCTTGGCCTATTTGGCTATTTCCGAATTGGGTTATATAATTTTGGGAATTTCTTCCGGATTTCTTAGGCCTGATACTGATTTTGGATTTAGGGCGATTCAAGGAGGGTTGTTTCACATGGTAAATGATATTTTGGATATGGGCTTATTATTTTTAATCATTGGCGCTATTGTTTATGTCAGTAAGACCAAAAATATCTTTAAGATTCGGGGATTGGCCCATAGAGAGCCTTGGCTGTCTGGACTTTTTCTTTTGGGGGTTTTAGCTATATCTGGGATACCTCCTTTAAACGGCTTTGCTTCAAAAATAATGATTTATGAATCGGTTTTCCATTTGAGCCCTCCTTTGGCGATTGCCGCAATTTTGGGGAGTATTTTGATTCTGGCGGTTTTGGTTAAAGTTTTCGCCTCAATTTTTCTTGGAAAGCCATCTGGAAATTATCAGCCAGTTCCTAAATTAGTAAACATGGTTATTTTTGTTTTTGCGATATTGATGGTTTTGATTGGCTTTTTCCCAAAACAGTTTGTATCTTCTTTTGTTGACCCGGCTACCCAAGCTTTAATTAACCAGCAGGATTACGTAAATAGCCTAATCCATTAATTTTATGCAAATAATCTGGCAGCCAAAAATTGCTTTAATTTCCTTCTTGCTGATATTTATCGCGGTGTATCTTTTTTATCTGTTTGGCGAAAAGAAATATAAGCAAAGAACATCGCAAATAATTCCCTATTTCTCTGGTCGAAAGCCGCCTGAAAATATTAAACTGGAAAATATATATTGGGGTTTTTTAAAAGATTTGGAGAAGTTATATAGGTTTCTGATAAAAACCCGGGAAGAAAACGCTAACAATTATATTTTTATGTTTATCTTTGGTTTAATCATTTTCTTTCTATCAGTATGCCTAATTTAATCCTAAAATTAACGATGATGCTCGGAGTGGTTTTTGGAAGCGTGGTTTTGGGTTTGCTTTTTAGGGGAATTGACAGAATCTTAAACGCTAAAATGCAAAAAAGGGTTGGTCCTCCTCTTTTACAGCCGTTTTATGATTTAAAGAAACTAATGGTCAAGGAAAGCATAATTCCCAAATACGCTCCGAAATGGATTTTTGAAGCCTCGTCCTTAATTTCTTTAACAGCTTCCATTTTGCTCTTATTTTACATTCCCATTGCCGGAAAATCTATTTTGGGGAATTCTGGAGACCTAATTTTAGTAATCTATCTATTTGTGGTTCCTGGTTTAAGTTTAGCCTTGGGGGCATTTTCTTCTAATTCTCCTTATGCCAATCTTGGCGGCCAAAGGCTGATTATTAATATGTTGGGCTACGAATTTCCCTTGGTCGTTGCCAGCTTGGTTCCTGTTTGGCTAATCTATAAGAATGGGTTTTTAAATATTTTCTCTTTAAATGCGATTTACGCCCATAATATCTGGGGGTTAGCCGGTCCGCTCGGAATCATCGGGCTTTTACTTGAATCAGTGGTGATTTTTATTATTATGGCTGGCGAATTATCTAAAGCTCCTTTTGACATTGACATGGCCGATTCAGAAATTGCCGGCGGGACATTAGCAGAATATTCCGGGAGAAATTTGGCGATGTTTTACCTGGCCGAAGTAATAAAAACAGTAGCTATCGCTTCCTTGTTTGTGGCTCTTTTCTTTTCTTGGAATATTGAGACTCATTTTGGTATAAGGTTTTTAATTTATCTTTTAAAGCTCTTTTTAATAATATTTGTTGGCTTGACATTTATCAGGACGGTAACTTCAAGAATTAAAATAAGCCGACTGACTAGAGCCTATTGGGGCTATATCACTTTATTTGCCATTATTGGATTTTTGTTCACTTTATAATTTATTGCATGAACATAGAAAAAATAAACGATAAAACAAATAGAAAATTAAAAAAGGTGGCAAAAGCTATCTGGGTTTTTAATTGGTTCAATTCCTGCGGTTTTACAGAGATTTTGCCAATGGTGGGAAGCAGGTGGGACATGGAAAGATTCGGCTTGATTCCTGTTTCTAGTCCCAGGCAAGCTGATTGCTTGATTATTGCCGGATATCAGACAATTAAGTCAATTAAAATAGCCAAGTTGATTTACGAACAGATGCCTTCTCCAAAAATTGTTATTGCTCTGGGTTCTTGTCCAATGACCGGAGGAATGTATTGGGATTCATATAATACCATAAAAAGATTAAAAGATTATCTGCCGGTGGATTTACATATTCCCGGATGTCCTCCAAGGCCGGAAGCAATTTTTGACGGAATTTACAAACTGATTCGCTCTGTTAAAAATCTTTAGTTTCTAACGGGTTCAGAAATCAGCTTTATAAAGTTATTCCCTGCCGGTATCGCGCGGCGGGTCTGTTAATATGAAAGATTTAATTTCAAAAATACGAGCAAAATTTGGCGCGGAAGTTTTAAGAAAAGAAGAAAATCAGTTTTGGATAAAAGTTAGCCGGGAGAATTTGCTAAACGTCTGCCTCTTCATAAAAGATAATAGCTTTGAGTTTTTTTCTTCTTTGTCGGCGGTTGATATTTTGGAAAAAAATATTATTGAGCTTATTTACCATATTTGGAGCAAAGAGAAAAAAATTGGCTTAAATATTAAAACGGAAATTGACAGAGAAACTCCGAAGATTAATTCGGTTTCAAAAATCTATAACTCTTCTCAAATTCACGAAAGAGAAATCCACGAGCTTTTTGGGGTAATTTTTTTAGGCAATCCGGATTTATCAGAATTGTTTTTGGAAGATTGGCCAGGGCCGCCTCCATTTTTGAAAAGTTTTGATTGGCGAAATTATATAAGAGAGAAGTTTTATAGCAAAGGAAACAAAAAAGAAAAAGGATATTTTGATAACCGTTAAAATATGAACAAAGACAAAAAAGAATACCAAGAATTTTTATTCGGCCCGGCTCACCCCGGCTCGGGCAATTTTTCAGTCAGAATAAAATTGACTGGAGAAATGGTCATTGAAGCTAAATCAGACCCGGGATATCTACACAGGGGATTCGAAAAACTAATGGAATACAGAGATATTTGGCAGAATGCGGTTTTGTCTGATAGGATTTGCGTTTTTGAACCATTGGCTTGGAATTTAATTTTTGCCGAAGCGGTGGAAAAATTAACTGATATTGAAGTCTCGAAAAAAGCAAAATACATCAGAGTAATCTTAGTTGAATTATCCCGAATTCAATCTCATCTTATTTGGTTTGGGGCTCTTTCTTCGGCGACCGGATTTGATACGGGTCTTAAAATAGCTTTTGGCTATAGAGACTATATTTTAGATTTATTTTCTGCTCTTACCGGTGGAAGAATATATCCGGCGGGCTATATTTGCCCTGGCGGCTTAAGAAGGGAGCTGCCTCAAAACATTGAAGGCAGAATTTTGAAAGTTTTAGGCAAAATAGAACAGGCTATTTCCTATTTTGAAGAAGAAGACCCTATTTTTGGGGTCAGAACCAAAGGAATAGGGATTCTAAAATTGGAAGATGCTATTAGATTAGGAGCCACCGGTCCTGTTTTAAGAGCCAGCGGGCTTAAAGATGATGTAAGAAAAAGCGAACCCTATGAAATATATCAAGAAATAGATTTTAATCTGCCTGTTTTGAAAAACGGCGACGCTTATTCAAGGTTTAAAGTGGGATTACTGGAAATGAAAGAAAGCATTAAAATTATCAAGCAATTGCTGAATAAAATTCCTTCGGGAGATTTTCTTAACAAAAAATTAAAAGTCGGAACGACTTTTAATCTACCAGATAAAGAAATATATCTTAGGAATGAAATAGCCAGAGGTGAAGGAGCTGTATATATCAAAGGCAATTCCGGACCTAACCCCGAGCGGGTTAAAATTAAAGGCCCTTCTTTTCTTCATTTAATTCCGGTCTTAGAGTTTTTGTTGAAAGGAGCGGAAGTAGCCGATATTCCCGTAATTTATTGGAGTTTAAATCCATGTCCGGCGGATATGGATAGATAAAATCTCAGGTCTAAAATCTCAAAATTATGAAGTTTAAAATTATCCCAAAATTGTTCCTAAATTTATTTAAAAGGCCCTTAACCGTAAAATTTCCCGCAGAATCTCTCTCTATTCCTGACGGCTATAGGGGAAAACATAGATTTTTGCCAGATAAATGCTTGGGATGCGGTAAATGTGTTCAAGTGTGTCCCAATAAAGCAATTGAAATGGTAGAAGTTAAACAAGAAGACGGGACTATAAAAAAACAGCCTAAAATCGATATCAATAAATGCTGTTTTTGCGGATTATGCGAAAATGTTTGTCCAACAAAAGCAATTCGGCTGACTAAAGAAATTCCTTTTGTCGATGAAGATGGAAATGTGCCAGTTAGTAATTAATCAGGCAAAATCCAATCTGGTGGACCAGGTGGGAATCGGACCCACGACCTTCTCTGTGCAAAAGAGATATTCTACCACTGAACTACTGGCCCCATAAACATAAAATACCAAAAATTAAGCAAAAAAGCAAGCAAAAAACCCGTTAAAGCGGGTTTTTTGGTG
>CAZPQT010000020.1:0-10359 GCA_964589195.1 uncultured Candidatus Saccharibacteria bacterium | reverse complement strand
TCTCGCACCTCTCCAAAAATAAATTTAAATTTTCGCCCAGTAAAAACTTATGCGGAGAGGGTGGGATTCGAACCCACGGTACCCGTTAAGGTACAACACCTTAGCAGGGTGCCACTTTAGACCGCTCAGTCACCTCTCCTAACTTGTTCCTATAATATCTTATTTTAAGTATCTTTTCAAGTGTTTTGGATTATGAGAGCCGATAATTTGAAAATATCTATTCATATCTTTAATGCTATCAAGTCGCACATCTCTATTTGCAGCTAACCTAGGATTTAATCCGTTATTTTTTAAAATATTAAACACAGATTGACGAAGCGGTTTAGAGTAGCTTGTAAAGGCAAGTTTTTTATAACTATACCATTTGCCATTTACTTTATAGCAGTGAGTAAAAATACAGCCATCAGTGTCAATAAGGCCGCGGACACAAGTAATAGAATATAATTTATTTTGTTTAACCCAAGCCGGAATATCTACTTTCTGTTTGATTTTATTACCTTGTTTTAGTCCAAGTTTTTCCACGCAAAAGCGGACTAATTTAGTTCGTGAGATATTGTATTTCATTGCCGATTGATAGCGAGATGTGCCTACGGGTACATTGAATAAATTTTTAATCAGTGCAATAACAAATTCGCCATATTCTCTATCATCTTTATAGTGGAGAGTAATAGTGACTTGATTTTTAGTAATTCCTCCGTCCCCAATCATGATACCAGCAAATTCTGCAAGCTCCTTAGATTTTCTTGGTTTCTTTATGGGTTTTGTCACAAATAATCCCATAAATCTTCCTTTTGTTTTCCACCATTCGTACCATTTCTTTTTTCTTTTTTCTGGATCGCCAATTCTGCCATATTTTGCCCAAACAATTTTTCCACCAGTTGAGGCGCCAAGATGGACATACCAGTAGCGGTTTTTTAATTCAATATTAAAAGGAAGGGGAATATTGGTTTTTAGGCATAATTTACGGAGCGCCTTTAAATCCATTGAAAACTTTTCACGACGCCAATCCCTAATAGTTCTTTCAGAAAGATTACATAATTTAGCCGCTTCTTTAACTGTAATCCCTGAAAGAATCTTCTTAATAAATTTATTTTGTTTTCCTTTAGGAAGGAAAACTCTTTTAGAATTAACAAATTCAGCCATATCTCCACTTTACCATTTTATTATCCGATAGTCAATTTATCCTCGGGCGATGACCAAGCCCCAAATTTGTTTTGGTTGGAGTGGTTTTAAAGCTTTGGCGCATTCCTCTAAAGTCGCCCCAGTAGTACAGACATCGTCAACTAAGATGATGGTTTTGTTTCGGATATTGAGACTCGGCTGCGGAGAAAGCTGAAAGGCCTGCTTAATATTTTCTTTTCTTTCTTGAGAACTTTTAATAGCCATTTGGGGCAGGCGATATCTGGTTCGGATTAAGAGATTATTTATTAAGGGAATTCTTAATTCCTGGCTAATTTTTTGAGCTAAGAGTTCGGCTTGATTAAAGCCCCGCCAGCGGAGGCGTTTTTTATGAAGAGAGACAGGGATTAAGAGAATATAATTCCGGGATACTTGGATAGCGCTTAGGATGGCTCTAAGACGATTAACCATCAATTGTCCCAGAGGTTCAGCCAAGTCCTTAATAAAATCATACTTATATCGATGAATTGCCTGTTTGACCAAAGAGTGGTTATAGTCACTGGCTACGATTAAGTCGGTTAAGGCGGAAGAACTAAACTTAAGAGGCCTTTTTCTGTTCAAAGGCATTTGTTTAAAGCAAACTGGACAAATAAACCCTGCCCCGAGCTTGCTTTGGTGCGGGGTAAATCGTCTCTCTTGACCACAGCCAAGACATTGAATAGGGAAAAATAGATCTAAAATAGTTTTCCACATAAAGTATTTTCTTTACTTTTTAATTTATGGTATAATTTCAAATAAAGAAAAACAAGGCAGAACCCGCCTTTGTCAAATTTTCTGCCTTTGCTAAAACTCTGGCGAGCAAGTCAGTGGAACAGAGAAATATTATTAATGTTTTTATTTAAGACAAAACCAAAAAGCTGCTTGGGGATTGATATTGGCGCTTCAGCTATTAAATTAGTTGAATTAGAAAAAGAAGAAGGCAGACATAAACTAAAAAACTATGCCATCTTTTCTTTAAAAGAATACCTTAAAGAAGCTTGGTATCAAACTCCTTCAGAATCTCGGAAACTGCCTAATGAAGAATTGGCCGAGATAGTCAAAGAGACCATTAAAGAAGCCAAAGTTGTCTCTCAAGCGGCCTATTTTTCCCTGCCGGTTTATTCCAGTTTTTCTACCTTGATTGATTTTCCAACTATGTCGGAAAAAGAAATTAAGACAGCTATTCCTTTTGAAGCTAAAAAATATGTGCCGGTGCCTATTACTGAAGTGATTTTAGACTGGAGTATTATTGACCCACTAGGTCAGCAAAAAGGACTTCAGGTCTTACTGATGGCCGTGCCTAAAAAAATTATTAACCATTACAGAGAAGTAATTCAATTGACTGGTTTGAATCTTTCTGCTTTAGAGTCAGAAATATTCAGCTTAAGTCGGACCTTGGTCGGTAACGATAGAAGCACGGTTATCCTTATTGATGTGGGGGCCCGTTCGGTGAGCTTGAGTATTGTTGACGACGGCTATATTCGAGTAATTGATAATTTAGAAATGGGCGGCCTTAAATTAACTAAAACTATTTCTCAACAAATGAATATCAGCCTAACAGAAGCAGAGAAATTAAAAAAAAGTTTATCGGCCAATCAAGCAGCCAGTTGGCCCCGCCCCAAAGTTTATGGTGAGTCTGTCGAATCCATCTCGGCGCCGGGCGAGCAAAGCGCTCAACTAAAAGAAATAATCCATTCAGTTTTAAATGCCGTTATTTTTGAAATAAAAAAGGTTATTGATTCTTATCAAAGCAAATATAATCGGCAAGTTGAAAAATGTATTTTAGTCGGTGGCGGCGTTCAAGTGCCTGGTTTTGTTGATTATTTTGTCAATAAACTAGGTTTAGAGGCTTCCTTGGGTAATCCTTTTGCCCGGGTAATTTATCCTCCTTTGCTTGAGTCAGCTATAAAAGAATTAGGCCCTTCTTTGGCCGTAGCCGTTGGCTTGGCCATGAGAGGAGAATAACGAACATGGATATCAAAATAATGCCCGAAAAATATAAGAGGAGGAAAGAAGCGGCCATTGGTTTTAAGGTGTCAGCCACAGGTTTTTTAAACAAACTAACCTCCAAGACCAATCTTTGGCTGACCTTAACCATTGGTTTTTTACTTTTGGTTATTTTAATTTACTTTGGACTGGCCGGTTATAAAAACAATTTAATTGAAGAAAAAGGAAATTTAGAAGAAAGGATTGTTGAGTTAAATAACCAGAGAGATTTAGGAATGGAAGCTAATTTTATAGAACTAAAAACTGGTATAGAGGATTTAAGAAAAGTTTTAGAGAACCGCCTTTATTCCTCCAAACTTTTTGAGCTTCTTGAAGAAATAACTCTTCCTCGAGTTCAATTCACTGGTTTGGAGGCTGATTTATTTCAAGCTAAACTAAGTTTAAAGGCAGAGGCAGCGGATTATCCAACTTTAGCTAAACAGGTAGTTATCTTTGAGCAGGATTCCCGGATAAAAAAAGTAGACCTTTCGGAAGTTGGTTTAGAAACTTCTGGCCGGGTTGCCTCTAATTTAAGAATAGAATTAAACCCTGATTTTTTGTGGTCGGAGTAAATTGTCAATCAACATGAGTAGAAAAAATATTATTATTTTAATTAGTTTAATCAGCGCTTTGATTTTAGTATTTGTTTTTCTTAATCCTCTTTGGTCTTCCATTAAGGTCTTGCGAAATGAGATTAATCAGAAGAAATTAACCCTTACCGCCATTGAAGAACTTTTAGCCAAAACCCAGGAACTTAACCAGGAATACCAAGGATTAGAAGAAGAAGGACAAAAAGTTCCTTTTGCCTTGCCTAAAGAAAAAGATATTCCTTATTTGTTAGTTCAGTTTGATGCTTTGGCGGCCAGCAATGGTTTATTATTGGAATCAATGAATTTTGGTCAAGCTGAACAGGAAAAAGAAAATTCTTATCAAGTGCTTGACCAACCTAAAAAGATTTTATCCTTTCCCAGCTTGTCTTTAAATATTAAAATGAGTGGTTCTTACGATGCTTTCAGGGGATATCTAACTAATTTAGAAAATAGCGTTCGTTCAATGGATGTCCACTCAATTAAATTTTCTGGTCAGAAACAAAGCCAAGAAAGCAGCGCCTTAGCCGCTTTGGGTATTTTTGAATTTGATTTAGGAATAACCGTCTACTATCAATGAACAATGATTTATGTTCAGGGAAAAAGCTTTTACCCTTATTGAATTGTTAGTCGTTATTGCCATTATTGGCTTGTTAGCTACCATTGTTTTAGTCAGTTTGAATACAGCTAGGGGCAAGGCCAGAGATACCAGAAGGAAAGCCGATTTACACCAGATTCAGTTGGCTTTGGAAATGTATTATGATGATAATGGTAATTATCCGGTCAGGCATGCCTATACTACAAATAATGACTGCGGTTCTAATTGGTGTAATTTAGAGAATGATCTATCGGCATATATAGCTAGATTACCTAGAGACCCAGCTGGTTTACAAAATACTTATCGTTATTATTATGATGGCGGAGAATCAGATGATTATGGTTATGGTTTAATGTGCCGTTTTGAAGATTCTGGTAATTTCCATTTGGTTGGCGAGGATGGGGGCTATTATAATAACACTGGCAATGGAACATACTGGGAGATTGGTCCAGAGCCAGCCCATGACGCGCCGGGAACAAATTGGTGGGGGGATTAAAATTTTAGAGGATGCTGGGTATTTTACAAAAACTGAGTTAAAAACCCAATGGTTCCAAAGAAAATTTCAAGTTTCCCCGAAGCAGAGCAAGTTCGCTACGGGGCAGGTAAATTTTGAGTTATAAATTACAAAATTACTATGGCTTTCAAACTTTTTTCAAAAGATAAAGATTCTACTGCTTTTCCCCAAGAGGAAAAACAGCGGAAATTGATGTTTATTCTTATTGGGTTAGTTTTAGCTGCCTTGCTTATTTTGTATTTTGGTTTTCTACGTCCATCTCAACCAGAGATGATTGAAGAACCGGGGATAATTGAAGAACCAGCTATTTCTTCCTCGCCTTCTCTAATTGTTGACGAGGGAATTCTAATAGAAGCTCTCACTAAAAAGATTAATTTCGACATTGATTTTTTGAAAGAACCCTATTTTCAGGATTTAAAGATTTACGGAGAATGGCCTCTGCAAATAGAAGGACAGGGCCGAGATAATCCATTTTTGTCATTTTAGTCAAAGACTGTCCTTGTATTCACTTTTTAATTAAGAGTCCAAGGACTGTCCTCATATTTGCTTTCTGAAAAGCAAATATGAGGACAGTCATTGGACTTGGAGTCCTTTCAAAAAGCAAATATGAGGACAACAAATATGAGGACAGTCCTTGACTAAGTCCTTGAAACATGACCAATCAAAAAGAAAACTTAAAGGCAGAAGAAATAGAAACAGTCAAAAAGAAGGCTGAAACATTAAAAGTCCCATTTATAGATTTAACCGGCAAGGAAATTCCAGTAGAAGTCTTGAAAGAGATTCCTGAAGAAGCAGCTGCTTTTTATAGATTTATTCCTTTATCTAGACAAGAGAACGTTCTTGAAATAGGCATGATTGATCCTGGCGACCCTAAAGCTAAAGAGGCCTTAAGATTTATTACTCGTCAAAGTGGTTTGGAGACAAAGCTCTTTATTGTCAGTCCGACTGATTTTAAAAATGTCTTAAAGCAATATCGGACTTTGCGCGGCGAAGTAAAAAAAGCTCTGGAAGAATTAGCCAAAGAACTGGAGGCAGAAGAAAGAGTAAAACCGCTTAAAGGAAAAGCAGAAGAAATAGCCAAACAAATCGTCACTGAAGCCCCGATCACTAAAATCGTGGCGGTTATCTTAAGGCACGCCATTGAGGGTCGGGCTTCCGACATTCACATCGAACCAGTCGAAGATAAGATAAAAGTTCGTTTTCGGGTTGATGGTGTTCTTTATATTGGTCTCCTTTTACCCAAGGAGATTCAGGCGGCGATTGTCTCCCGGATTAAAATACTTTCTAATCTTAAAATTGATGAGACCAGAGTTCCCCAAGACGGTCGTTTTCATACCGTTGTCACCGGCCATAAAATTGATTTTCGGGTTTCTACCTTTCCGACAGTTGGCGGAGAAAAAGTTGTCTTAAGGGTCTTAGACCCGACGGTCGGTCTGCGGACTTTTTCTGAATTAGGTCTTCAGGATTATAATTTAGAGATTTTAGAAAAGGCTATTAAACAACCGTTTGGCATGATTCTCTTGACTGGGCCGACTGGCTCTGGTAAGACAACTACTCTTTATGCCATTCTACATCAATTAAACCGAGAAGGAGTTAATATTGTTAGTTTAGAGGATCCAGTTGAATATTATATTGAAGGAATTAATCAATCCCAAATCAGACCAGATATAGATTATACTTTTGCTTCTGGTTTGCGACATATCCTAAGACAAGACCCTGATATCATTATGGTTGGCGAGATCAGAGATAAGGAGACAGCTAATTTAGCTATTCACGCTGCTTTGACTGGTCATATTATCCTTTCTACCCTACATACCAATGACGCCATTGGAGTCATCCCTCGCCTAATTGATATGGGGATTGGTTCATTTTTATTGCCGACTTCTTTGAATTTAGTTATTGCCCAACGTTTAGTTAGACGACTTTGTGAAAAATGTAAGAAAGAAATAGCTGCTCCGCCGCCGATGATTAAAATAATTGAAGAGGAACTGGCTAAGTTAAGTCCAACTCAAAGAAAGGCCTTTTCTTTGGAAAAGCCATTGAAAATTTACCGGCCGGTTGGTTGTAAATTTTGCGGCAATAAGGGGACTACAGGCCGCATTGCTCTTTATGAAATGCTGATGATGACTCCTCAATTGGAAGAGATTATTAATAAGGATTTAACTGAAACGAGGATAAAAGAAGAAGCCCAAAGGCAGGGAATGATTACTATGAGACAGGACGGTATTGCCAAAGTTCTCCGAGGTCTCATTTCTTTTGAAGAAATGCTCAGGGTGGTTGAGGAATAATAAGAACAGCAACAATGAACAACGAACAACGAACAATAAAAAGCGTAGCCTTTACTTTAATTGAACTTTTAGTGGTGGTAGCCATAATCGCCCTTTTGGCAGTGCTTGTTTTGTTTAGTATTGAAAATATTAGAACCAAGGGCCGAGATGCTCGTCGGGTAACTGATATCAAATCTATTCAGGAGGGACTGGCTATGTATCATAATGATTATCAACTATATCCAGTTGCTGATGGATACATTACTGGCAATGACGTTCTCTCAAATGCTTTAGTTGGTGATGGGGTAATGTCGGCCGTACCGATTGACCCTATTAATAAAACAATGGAAGGAGTGATTTACAAATATTACTATCAGTCAGTTCAGGGAGAAACCTATTTAATAGAGTATTATTTAGAGACAGATTCAATCCAGGGCAAACACCAGGCTCCAACTCCAAATATAGCCGTGCCCTAAGGAGCTTGACCTAAAAATTATATGAAAAAAATTCTTATCATTGAAGATGACCCTTTTCTTAACGAAATGTATGTGGCTAAATTTAGTCAGAGCGGGTTTCAAGTTGAGATGGCTACTGATGGTAAAAAGGGTCTAGAAAAAATTGAAACGAGTAAGCCGGATTTAATTCTTTTAGATATTGTTTTGCCTAAAATGGATGGTTTTGAAATACTAAAAAAAGTTAAAGAAGATTCTCAATTAAAGAAAATTCCGGTTATTTTACTGACTAATCTTGGTCAAAAGAATGAAGTAGAAAAAGGTTTGGCTTTGGGAGCTGATGAATATATTATCAAGGCTCATTTTACTCCGACCGCGGTGGTGACTAAAGTAAAGGAAGTATTAAGTTCGTTTCAGCACCGGAATTGACGCCGGCCTACTTACAGGGACATAATCCTTGTGTGAATTTATGGATAATTATAGAAAACAACTTGAAGAAATTTTAGACCTGGCTATAGAAAAAAAGGCGACTGACGTTCATATTTCGCCTGGTCTTTATCCAACTCTCCGAATTGATAGTCAATTGACTCCTTTAACTAAAAAAGCAATTTTAAGCAGTCAAGATACTCAAGAAATAGCTTTTTCCATTCTTTCTGAAGAGCGTCGGGAGCAGTTTCTTAGCCAAAGAGATATTGATTTATCTTTTAACTATCAAGAAAAGGCTCGTTTTAGAATTAATATTTATTATCAGTTAAGTCAAATTAGCGTGGCGGCGCGTCTAATCCCGACTAAAATCAGGACTATTGAAGAATTGAGTTTGCCTTCTATTTGTCATCAATTTGCTAAAACGCCGCAAGGATTTCTTTTGGTAGTTGGTCCTTCTGGTCAAGGAAAAACAACTGCCTTAGCTGCTTTAATTGACGAGATAAATCATACCCGTTCTGACCATATTATTACCATTGAAGACCCGATTGAATATTTGTTTGAACAAGATAAATGCATTATTGACCAAAGAGAAATCGGTGAAGATGTTCGAGATTTCCATCGAGGATTGCGGGAGGTTTTTCGGCAAGACCCTGATGTAATTATGATTGGTGAAATGCGTGACCCAGAAACTATTAGTAGCGCGGTTACCGCTGCTGAAACTGGTCATTTGGTCCTGACTACTCTTCATACCAATACGGCGGCTCAGACAATTGACCGAATCATTGATAGCTTTCCGCCTTATCAACAAGGGCAGATTCGGATACAATTAGCGGCGACTGTTTTAGGAATTCTTTCCCGTCGGTTGATTCCTTGCCTGAAAGGCGGGGTAATTAACGCAGTGGAATTAATGGTTACTAATTCAGCTATTAGAAATTTAATTCGGGAAGGAAAAACTCATCAAATAGATATGGTTATTGAAACTAGTTCAGAAGAAGGGATGATTTCCTTAAATCGTTCTTTAGCTGCTTTAGTTAAACAGGGGTTAATTTCAGTGGAAAATGCTGAACTGCATTCAACTAATGTTTCGGAATTGAGGATGTTGCTGAAGAAATGATCCGCCTAAGGCGACCTTAAAATGACAATAAAAATTGCTTATGAAATTTAACTACTTGGCTCGGACTTCACAAGGAGAAACTCAAAAAGGGACAATAGAAGCTGCTAATCAGTCAGTCGCTCTGGAAACATTGCAGAGCCGTGATTTAATGGTTATCAAACTGAAATCAGCCGAAGAAATGTCTCTCTTGGGCAAGAGATTGAGAATCTTTGAACGGGTTAAACGAAAAGAAGTTTTTATCTTTTTTCGGGAATTGGCTATTTTAGTGGAAGCCGATGTTCCTTTAGTCCAATCCTTAAAAGCCCTTAGTCAACAAATGGAAAGCCCCTATTTTAAGGAGATTATTTTTGAAGTAGCCAATGACGTTGATGGCGGCGCCGCTTTTTCCAAAGCCCTGTCTAAATACCCCAAGGCATTTTCTGCCTTCTCAGTGAATTTGATTAAATCAGGTGAAATTACCGGTCGGCTTCAGGATTGTCTTAGTTATTTAGCTGATTATTTAGAGAAAGAATATTATCTTATTTCTAAAGTGCGGGGAGCGATGACTTATCCAGCTTTTATTTTAGGCGCTTTCCTTATTGTCGGTATTTTAGTTATCGTTATGGTCATTCCTCAATTGACCTCCGTTTTAACCGAAGCTGGTCAGGAATTGCCCTTATCAACAAAAGTAGTTATTGCTACCAGTGAATTTGCAAGAAGCTGGGGCTGGCTGCTTTTATTGATTTTTGCAGTTTCGGGTGTAGTTTTTTGGCGATATAAAAGAACTAAAGAGGGAAAAGCTCTTTGGGATAAAATTAAATTAAAATTGCCCATTTTTGGAAAAATTCTCCAAAAAACTTATTTGGCCCGTTTATCTGATAATTTAAGCGCTTTAGTTAAAGGCGGCGTTTCCATTATTCAAGCTCTCAATGTTTCCGGTCAAGTCATTGGCAATGTTGTTTTTCAAGAAATTATTTGGCAAGCCAGAGATGAAGTAAGGGTAGGTCGCAGCATAAGCTCCTCCTTAGAAAAACATAAAGAGTTTCCTCCTTTATTTTGCCAAATGGTTAAAACCGGGGAAAAGACCGGTAAATTGGATACTATTTTAGGAAAGTTAAGTGTTTTCTATGGTAAAGAAGTAGAGAATGTGGTTAATAATTTAAGCCAATTAATTGAACCCCTTTTGCTTGTTGGCTTGGGCGTTGGGGTGGCTATTTTGGTTTTTTCCGTGTTTATGCCTATTTACAATTTGGCCGGCGGATTGTAATTTCCAAGGAC
>CAZPQT010000019.1:0-11947 GCA_964589195.1 uncultured Candidatus Saccharibacteria bacterium | reverse complement strand
TCCTGACATTGCCAAATAGGAATAGGCGCTCCCCAATAACGATTTCGGGAAACTGACCAGTCGCGAGCTCCTTCCAACCACTTACCAAAACGGCCTTGCTTGAGATGACCAGGCACCCATCTGATTTTTTTGTTATTAGCCACCAACTCTTTTTTGAACTTGGTTACCGCTATATACCAACTGTTGATAGGGTAATAAAGTAAAGGTGTTTCGCAACGCCAGCAATGAGGATAAGCGTGAATAATTTTTTCTTCTTTAAACAATAAACCACGTTTCTTTAAATCGTCTTTAATATCTTGGTCTGCTTTTTTGACAAATTTACCTTGACCGGGAATATTTAATCCCATAATAATCTTACCCTCTTCATCAACCGTGACTATGCCCGGTAAATTCTCTTGCTTGCCTAATTCCATATCTTCTTCGCCAAAAGTCGGCGCAATATGAACCAAGCCGGTGCCATCTTCCACCGAAACAAAATCAGCTGAGACAACCCGATAACCCGGCTTATCTAATTCCATCGGATAAAGCGGCTTATATTCTAAGCCGACTAAATCCTTGCCTTTTAATTCTTCAACGATTTCATATTTCCCTTCTTTGGCTAAAACTTCCAGCCGCTCTTTAGCTAAAATATAGTACTCATTATTAAATTTAACTTTGACGTAAGTAAAATCAGGACCGACAGCAATAGCTGTATTAGCGGCTAAAGTCCAGGGAGTAGTTGTCCAGACGAATAAATAGGTATTCTTTTGACCTTTCAAAGAAAATTTAATATAGACCGATTCATCTTCTACATCCTGATAAGCGCCGGGTTGGTTTAATTCAAAATTAGATAAAGGCGTGCCGCAGCGCGGACAATAGGGAGTGACTCGATAATCTTGATAAACCAATCCTTTATCCCAAAGCTGTTTAAAAACCCACCAGACTGACTCAATATATTCATTATCTAAGGTAGCATAAGCGTCGGAATAATCAGACCAACGCGCCAACCGACGCAATGTTTTTTCCCAATCTGCCTGACAGCGAAAAACCGCTTTGCGGCAGGCCTGATTAAATTTATCAATGCCGAATTTCTCAATATCTTTTTTACTTTTCAAACCAAGCTCCCCTTCAATCATATTTTCCACAGGCAAACCATGACAGTCCCAGCCAACCCGCCAAGAAACCTGATAACCCTTCATGCCCCAATAACGTAAAACAGTGTCTTTAATGGTGCTGGCTAAAATATGGCCGTAATGAGGCAAACCAGAAGCAAAAGGCGGCCCATCGTAAAAACTAAAAAAGGGCTTATTCTTCCTAAGCTTAATTGATTTGGCAAAAATATCCTCTCTCTGCCAAAACTTCAATATTTTCTTTTCTATTTCAGGAATTTGATTCATTTTACATCTTTTCTGGGGCTGAAATTCCCATGAGCTCCAGAGTATTTTTCAAAACAATTTGAGTCGCTTTGATTAAACCAATTCGCGCTTGGCTTAATTCTTTGTTTTTCTCATCCAAAACTCGACAGGATTCATAAAATCTATGGAAATGATTAGCTAATTCTAAAGAATAATAGGGCAAACGCTGGACTTGGTAATCGCCGGCGGTTTCCTCAATAATTTCCGGGAATCTAATCAATTTCCTAATCAAACTCAATTCCGCTGGATGATTTATCAAGGACTGTCCCTTAGATACAGTCCTTGATTGCTTTGCTTTCTTTAAAATACTGCAAATCCGGGCATGGGCGTATTGGATATAATAAACCGGATTCTTGGCTGATTGTTCTTGGGCTAGAGCTAAGTCAAAATTCAAATGAGTATCAGCTGATTTTTGTAAGAAGAAAAAGCGCACTGCATCAGAACCAACTTTATCCAGTAATTCATCCATTTCTACATAAAGACCAGCTCTCTTGGACATCCTTTGCTTGGCGCCTTTATCTAAAATAGTCACGAACTGTAGTAATATTATTTCAAGTTTTCCTTTATGACCGATGGCCTCAATTCCAGCCATCAGTCCCGGCACATCGCCATGATGGTCAGCTCCCCAAAGATTAATGACTTGGTCAAATTTCTTCTCCTCAAACTTATAATTATGCAAAGCAATATCACCAGCCAAATAGGTCTTACGGCCATCTTTCTTAACGACTACCCTGTCTCTCTCATCACCAAACTTTGATGATTTAAACCATTCGGCCTCTTCTTTATGGTAAATTAAATCTTTTTTCTTTAAAAAATTCAAGACCTTGTCCACTCTACGAGACTGATGTAAATCTGATTCAAAAATCCATTCATCATACTTAATGCCTAATTTATCAGTTGTTTTTTGAATTAAATCTTTGATAATATGCCGAGCCGCTATTTGACCAGCTTTGGCAATATCTTTTTCTTTGATTTTTTTAGCCAAATCATCAATGTACTTGCCTTGATATTTGGCTTCTTTGTCTTTCAAAATTGAATGGCCTAAGCTTAAAATCTGCTGGCCGGCATCATTGACATAATAGGCCTTTTCCGCCTTAAAGCCAGCTTTCTTCAAAACATTAGCCAAAACATCGCCAAAAGGACCGCCTCGGGCATTACCAACAGTTAATGGGCCAGTCGGATTGGCGGAAATAAATTCTACTTGGACTTTTTTGCCTTTACCCAAATCCGATCGACCGTAATCATTTTCTTGTCTAATAATTTCAGCTAATTCTTCTTGAAGCGCTTGCTTGGATAAAAAAAAGTTAATAAAACCCGGCCCGGCTTTTTCCACTTTTTCAAAAAGAGAATTATTTTTTAATTTCTCAACTATTTTCTGCGGGTCGATCTTAGTTGTCAGAGCCACATTAGTTGAGTAATCGCCAAATTCAGAGTTAGCTGGATGTTCCAACTTAACTTCTTTTTTAACAATATCTTTAATTAGCTTTTCGATTTTTTTCCTGATCATAACTCCATCATAGCTTATTATCGCGATTTACTCAAGCTAATATTGACAATTTATAGTATAATATGGTATAGTTATAATAGTCCACCACAAAAATCACAAATAAGGAGGGAAGATATGAAAGAGATGATAGAATTTATCGCCGTGGTGATTGGGATAATTTTAATCATCGCCGGCTTCGTCGGTATCGAATCTACTGGAGAACTAATCAATCAAGTCAATCGAAGCGACGTTGCCATGATTATGATTGGTTTAGGAGTATTCGGCATAGCCGCCTTCAAGGGATGGTTTGATGCCGAATTTCTTAATCATTAAGATTGTTCAACCGTTATAATAAGAGCCAGAGCGAGTTTGCTCTGGCTCTCTTTCTTTCCTGAAATCCGTATTATAGAATTACAGCTCATTTTCTTGATTTTCTCAATATTTGCTTTAATGTTAAAATATAATCATGCCTACCTTAGCCACCAACCCACGAGCCAAATATGACTATCATATTTTAGAAACCTTTGAAGCAGGTTTGGTTTTGGCTGGTCATGAGGTTAAGGCAATTAAAACCGGTCATCTTAGTTTAAAAGGTTCTTATGTAACCATTAAAAATGAGGAGGCCTGGCTGATTAACGCTCAAATTCCGCCTTATCAACCGAAGAACACGCCGGCTGATTATCAACCCGACCGGACCAGAAAACTGCTTTTAAATAAAAAAGAAATCAGAAGTTTAATCGGCCAGATAAAACAAAAAGGCTTGACTTTAGTCCCTTTGCGAGTTTATACTAAAAAAGGAAAAATCAAACTGGGATTTGCTTTGGGCCGCGGCAAGCGGGAATTTGACAAACGGGAAAAAATCATTAAAAGGGAAGTTAAGAGAAGAATTGACCGGGCCTTAAGGGGCAAATGACTGGGGATGACAGGCATCGATGAAAGTTCATTCTTTAATAAGCAAGTCGAGCTCAAAATCTCGTTAAACTTTTGACCAAAATAAATGCTAACGAAAATTTAGCCTTTGCTACTGCTTAAGTTCGGTAGCCATCTGAACTTTTGACTCCTGATAGGAAGATTCAGGTGTTATTTTTTCAGGATAGATAATTGGTTCGCCTCGTCCCATTATCAAATATTAGAGGCAGGAATTAAGAACGTTTTGCTTAGTTTTAAGTTCTTGATTACCTATTTTAAACTAAGCTAAACTTGTAGAATTATTAATGGATAATTTTCAGACGCGGGTCCGAATCCCGCCGTCTCCACCAATTAAAATAAAACCTATTTACAAAAAATACTACAACAGAAACAGACAACCACGCGTTCGCATTAATCAATGGATCGGAATTAGTCCCATCCGGCTGATTGATGAAAAAGGTCAGAATTTAGGCATTGTTGAGACAGACAAGGCCTTAGAATTAGCCCGAGAAAAAGGGCTTGATTTAATTGAAATAGCTCCGACTGTCCGACCGCCGGTCTGCCGGATTATGGACTACGGTAAATACCAGTATCAAAAAGCCAAAGAAGAAAGACAGCAAAAAACAAAACAAAAAAGAATAGAAGTTAAGGGAATTAGAATTAGTTTTCGGATAAGTCAACACGATTTAGAAACCAAAGCTAAACAGGCCAATAAGTTTCTTGACCAAGGTCATAAAGTCAGAATAGAAATGATTCTGCGCGGGCGGGAAAAAGGTCTCTTTGAAATGGCTAAAGAAAAACTAAATAAATTTATCAAATTAATTTCTCCGGAAGTTAAAGTTGAACAAGAAATAAAAAGACAACCAAGAGGATTAACTGTAGGAGTGACTAAATAACTATGTCTAAACTTAAAACAAGAAAAGCGCTCTTAAAAAGAATTAAAATTACTGGCGGGAAAAAGATTTTGCGACGCAAAGTACACCAGAGTCACTTTAATGCCAAAGATTCAGGCAGTCAGACGAGAAACAAAAGAAAGACAAGCAGGTTTTTGCCAGTTGATAGAAAAATCATTAAAAAAGTATTACCTCAAATATGACCAGAGTTAAACGAGGCGTTATGGCCCATAAACGCCGCCAGAAAATTATTAAACAGGCCAAAGGTTTTAAGTGGGGCCGTAAGTCCAAATACAAATTAGCTAAAGACGCCCTGAAACATGCCTGGGTCCATGCTTATGTAGACCGCAAAAAGAAAAAGCGGAATTTTCGCCAACTCTGGCAAATTAAAATCAATGCCGCTTCCCGCGCCCAGGGCCTGACTTATAGTCAATTTATCAATAAATTAAAAAAAGCCAAGATTGAGATTGACCGTAAAATCTTAGCTCATTTGGCTGAAAAAGAGCCAGAGGTGTTTAAAAAAATAGTAGAAAAAGTTAAATAACCATTAACAAGGAGGAAGAAATGCCAAAGATACCAGAAAGATGGGAGGTGTTCTATGAAGATGCTCTTCTAGGAAAACTCGGTAAAGACATAGAAGAAAGAATGTTTAGAATGCCCCAACTATTTCGCAAAAATTTGGGAGTGATCGTTAAACGAGCTGTCCAATTCGGCGAGATGAATACAGAACAATACTCTGAACTGCTTAAGAAAGGGGGCTGGCAGGAGGAAGATTAAGAATCGGAAAATGCTGGCAGCATTATTTATTACTGCCAGCTATTTTTTTATTAAAGAGACAGAGAGGATAATTTTTAAATCTCGGCTACCAACAAATCCAAGGCCGTCGGACCATCCAGGCGGCCTGTTTTTAATGCCAAATCAATCTCCAGCAGACGCCGGTAATTTTTTTTGAGCTGCTCTAAACTAAATCCCTTTAATTGCTCTGAACTTTTTTTAACCACAAAAGGATGAAGGCCAGCTTTTTTGGCTAAATTATAAAACGGCGTGCCTTTGTCCATTAAATCCTTTAATTTAAGCAAAGTCCGCATTTGATAAACAAACATAGACAATAAATACATTTCATTTTCACCTTGTTCTAAATGCTCATGTAAAAGCTTTAAAGCGGTTTTTTTATCTTTTTGAGCCAAAGCATCAATGGTTCTGAAAATATTAACATCTATTTTGGCTTTAACTAATAAATCAATATCTTCTTCATTGATTGGCTGGTTAGCTTTGTAACTGACCAACTTATTAATCTCATTACTCAATTGCCAAAGGTCATTGCTAACATAAGCAGCTAATTTTTTAATTGCTTCCTGACTAATAGTTGTTTTGTTTTTAGTTAGTTCTTTTTTAATCCAATTGACCAAATCTGCCCCTCCTAAAAGTTTAAATTCTTCGGACATATTAACCTGGCGTTTGAAATTCGCCCCAGCCAACTTATCGGCTTGGTGAAGCACCACAATAATATCTTGACTGTCTTTTAATTTGTTTTTCTTAATATAGTCAAAAAAATTCTCTTGGAAATCCTTATTTTTAAAAATGTTCTCTAAAATAATTAACTTCTTTTCATCAAACATGGAAACTGCCTCAATTTCTTCTCTGACTTGAGAAAAATCCAAATCCTCTTCTTTAAAGCGCATTAAATTCAGCCCGGTTTGATGTTTGGCTTGATATTGTTTAATAATCTCCTTTAATTTTTGTTGCGAGCGATAGGCATCCTCGCCGTAGAGTAAGATAATCATAATACCCGGGGACTGTCCCTGATTTATTGCCAAATTACTTCCTGATGCGGTTCAACTATTTCTATCCAGGTTTGGCCAGGCACCAAAGGGATTTCCTGGTTATTGTCATCTAAAAAGTAAAGTTTGCTGGACTGATTATTTTTACTTTTCCACCAGGTACAAGGAATAACTTGACCATTTTGATAAACTTGGCATTCGCCTTTTCCTTCAATATCCAAATCATTGTAATCAGGCCCTTGAATCTGCCGGGAAAAAGCTCTCATAATGACAATGTTTTTAGCTTCAATTTGCTGGTTATTGCTTTTATCTATTTCCTTTAAATTAGTCCGATAGCGCAGATAAGAATTAGTCGTCGGCTCATATTGGTATGATACATTATAGGGCTCGGAATAGCCAATTCTTAAAACCCTACTGGTTATTTGCTGGCTTTTGTCTTGAGTATGAGGATAACCTTCAAATTCATTCTCCAAACGATAACCTAATTTCTTGGCGCTATTGAACAATCTTTCCATGGAAGTAAAACCATTATGGGGCTGGGGAATTTCTTTTTTTTGATAAAAGGCATTAAAAGGATTTTTCATAGCATCGATATTGTCCATCACTCCAGCATTAAGTTCGTCCAGAGCAAAATGGGAACCGCCCCAATGAGCTAAAATAGCATCCAAGCCCATCATTAAAGGAATAAAATCATGACGAGCACTGCGCAAGGAACCGATTTCTTCTGGCGAATGACATACATAAACAGCTATCATCCGGGTAATACTATTAGTAATTACCGGCATTTCAAAAACTAAATCAGCTTGGAAAAGACCAGTTAAAGGCCGAGCCACCGGGTCTTCAGCCAAAACCACGGCCATGGGTCGTCGCTGATAATTCTCACATGCCAAGCCGCTTAAAGGACTAACTTTATCTGAATCCATTTGGTTCCCTGATTCGCTCGGCTGATTATTTATATCAATCGTCCGACTGGCTCGCTGCCAAATAAAAATCAGCCCGATGGCTAAAACAAGAAAAACAAAAACTATTAACCGCCTGTTTTTCATCCTCAATATCATTATATTTCAGCTAATCTTTTAATTAAACTATTAAATTCTAATTTTTTTAATAATTTTATTATTTTTGAACGATTGAATTCCCCCCAGCCACATTTTTTTAAATTAAAATCAATGGCTACGTCTTTTTTGATGGTAGCCAGATGCTGACTAAAAAAGGCATCTTCTCTGTATTCCAGCAATCTGGCTTTTAATTTTTGATCTAAATCGCTCTCTCCTAAATCCTGATAAAGTTTTTTCAAACTG
Organism: uncultured Candidatus Saccharibacteria bacterium; assembly: GCA_964589195.1. Lineage (GTDB taxonomy): Bacteria > Patescibacteriota > Minisyncoccia > Portnoybacterales > UBA2143 > CAZPQT01. Next base: position 4,183 of record CAZPQT010000019.1, on the reverse strand, counting down.
CCAAATTTCTTAATTAAATCAAGAGCTGTTTTCTGGCCAATGCCCGCTATGCCGGGAATATTATCAGAGGGATCGCCTTTCAGGGCCTTAAAATCAACAATTTGCCTGGGACTCAAACCATAACGTTCTTTAATGGCCTGTTGGTCATAAACAATTATATCTTTAATGCCTTTCGGCGGGGTATAAATTTCTGTTTGTTTATCAACTAACTGCAGAGTATCTAAATCGCCAGTGATAATAATATTTTTTATTTTCTTATCTTTTGTTTTTTGAACAATCGTCCCAATAACATCATCGGCTTCAAAGCCTTTTTTCTCGTAAATAGGAATGCCTAAAGCCCTGACTATTTCTTTAATTAAAGGGATTTGGTCATACAATTCCTGAGGCGGCTTAACTCGTTTGGCTTTGTATTCCTTATACTCAACATTACGGAAAGTCGGCTCAGCCAAATCAAAAGTAGCCGCTAAATAATCCGGCTTTAATTCTTTAATCATCTTGAAAAGAATACTGACAAATCCATAAACAGCATTAACTAACTGCCCTTTTTTTGTTTTCAAGGGCGGCAAAGCGTGATAAGCCCGATGAATCAAAGCATTACCGTCAATAAGGACTAGTTTTTTCATTTTCATAGAGTAATTTTTCTCTTATCTTTATCTAAATATTCGAATTTAATCCAGAAAGTATCTTTTGGCAGGATTTTTTTAATTTTTTCCGCCCATTCAATAACCACTAAATTTGGCTGGCTGATTATTTCCTTAAGGCCCAAATCAAGCAAATCTTGAGAAAAATTAAGCCGATAGCAATCAATATGATAGAAATATCTAAAAGGGGCTGACTGGCTCAATCCGAATTTCTTCATAATAACAAAAGTCGGACTGGTGATTCTTTCTCTAATTTTTAACCCCCTAGCCATTCCTTGAATAAAAGTGGTCTTGCCACTGCCTAATTCGCCTTCTAAGCCAATAATTAAGGACTTTTTGCTTTTAACTATTTCTTGAGCTAAAAATTCCCCCACCTTTTTCGTCTCTTTAGCGCTCTTGGTGATAATTTCTAATATTTCAGACCTCATATTACCTGCCTCCAGTATATCATATTTGACTTGGGCACCCAAATGAGTTAGACTAAAATAAAAATGACTGAAACTAATTCTAAAAGTAAAAATCTTCAAGAGAAACTGACTCAATTACGAAAGCAAGCCGAAGAAAAAAGAGCTCAACAAATAGCTGAAAAGCTTAATCTGCCTTATATTAATTTAAAGATAACCCCCGTTGAGACAACGGCTCTTGGTTTAGTTGAAGAAGAAAAAGCTAAAAAAGCAAAATTGGCCGTGATTAAGAAGATGGGGAAGCAGGTTTGGTTAGCCAGTCAAGATCCCAGTAATGTCTTATTTAAAGAAATCCTGGAAGAACTGAAAAAAGCCGGCTATCAGATTAATCTTCTCGTGGCCACAGGAAGCGGACTGGAAAAGGCCTGGGCCGGTTATCAAGAATTAGCCAAAGAGCCGACTAAAAAAATTACCGGCCAAGTAGACATAGCTGGTGAGTCCTTAGAAAAACTAAAGAGGGAAATAAAAAATTTAGATGATATTAAAAAACAAGTTGAGGGAATACCAGTTGGTCAGGCCTCAACTGTTGTGGAAATTATTTTAGCCGGCAGTTTACAAACCAATGCCTCGGATCTTCATTTGGAAACCGAAGCAGAGAAAATTAATCTTCGCTACCGCATCGATGGTCTTTTACAAGATGTGGTTTTTTTATCTGCCCAAACCTATCATTTTGTTTTGAATAGATTAAAATTATTAGCCGGCATGAAATTAAATGTCCACGATAAGGCCCAAGACGGCCGCTTTACTATTTCAGTTGATAAAACCGATATGGAAATAAGGGTTTCTTGTATTCCCAGCGCTTACGGAGAAAACATCGTTATGAGAGTACTTAATCCCAAAGCCATTGGTTTAAATTTGGAAGATTTAGGCCTGCGCCCGGACGTTCTTGAAATAATCCAAAAAGAAATTCAAAGACCTAATGGCATGCTTGTTACCACTGGACCAACTGGCTCGGGAAAAACTACCCTGCTTTACGCTTTGCTTAAAAAAGTTAATCAACCAACAATAAAAATTATTACCATGGAAGACCCGGTTGAATACCATTTAGAGGGCATTACCCAAACCCAAGTAGAAGCAGCCAAAGGCTATACTTTTGCTAGAGGTCTGCGGGCAATTCTTAGACAAGACCCGGATGTTATTTTAATCGGCGAAATCAGAGACAGAGAAACAGCTGAAATTGCTGTCCAGTCTGCCCTGACCGGTCACTTGGTTTTTTCTACTCTTCACACTAATGACGCAGCTGGCGCCATCCCCCGTTTTCTTGATATCGGAGTCAAAGCAGCAAATTTAGCTTCAGCCCTTAATTTGATTATGGCCCAGCGTTTAGTCAGAAAAGTTTGTCAAAAATGCCGGCAAGCTGTCTTTCCTTCTGAAAAGCAATTGTCTCAAATAAAAAAAGCCCTGACCGGGCTTCCCCAACAAATTAAACAGCCAACCCTTAACAAGGAACTCAAGATTTATCAGGCCCAGGGCTGTCCTGAATGCAACCAGACCGGCTATAAGGGCAGAATTGGCATCTTTGAAACAATTTCAATCAATGAAGAAATTAAAAAATTAATCAGCGCTTCAGCCACTCATCTGCAAATCTTGGAAAAATCACGCGAGCAGGGCCTGGTCAGTTTTTACCAAGATGCCTTGCTTAAGGTTCTAGAAGGAATAACTACCTTAGAAGAAGTGAAAAGGGTGGTTGGTAGTCAGGAATAACATTGATTAATCTGTAGGCAATGACTCTCTGCCTGAGAACAAAGAGAAAGGACTTTTCCGAGGAATATCTCAGCGTTTACCCGCCCAAATTCTTGGGCAAGCTGTTGCCTAATTAGCGCCCTCAGCATTAGCCCAAGAATTTGGGCGGGTAGGCCAAGGTATCCATTAACTAAGATAAAACCCCTATCGGACCCTATTTAAAAATTGAGCCCTTATTGCCTACAGGTTAGTCAATATTAAAAGGGACTGTTTTTAAACTGTCCCTCCTGACTATTTAAGATAATAGCAAATTATTATAAAAATGTCAAGTCCAACGACCACTCCTCAACAATTAAATGAAGACCGCTCTTTAGATTTAACACTGCGGCCGCGTTCTTTTGAAGAGTATATGGGCCAGCAAAAAATCAAAGAAAATCTTAAAATTCTGATAGAAGCGGCTAAAAAAAGAAAAGAACCGATTGAGCACGTGCTTTTGTACGGCAGCGCCGGATTAGGAAAAACAACACTCGGCCATATTATTGCCAAAGAAATGAATTGTAATATTAGAGTCACTTCCGGACCAGCCATTGAGAAAGTCGGCGATTTAGCTTCAATTTTAACCAATTTACAGGATGGCGATGTTCTTTTTATAGACGAATCTCATAGAATCAATAAGACCATTGAAGAAACATTGTATCCAGCCATGGAAGACTTTCTTTTGGATATTATTATCGGCAAAGGACCTTCGGCTCGGACCCTCCGCTTAGAATTGCCTCGTTTCACTTTAATCGCCGCCACCACCCGAATTGGCTTACTCTCTTCTCCTCTACGAAGTCGCTTTGGGGCTACCTATCGTTTAGATTTTTATGAACAGCCAGATATTGAAAAAATCATTAGCCGATCAGCTCAAATTTTAAAAACAGCCATTGAGCCAACGGCTGTCCAAATGGTTGCCCAACGTTCTCGTTATACGCCACGGGTGGCCAACCGTTTATTAAAAAGAACCCGCGATTATGCCCAAGTCAGGGCTGATGGTTTAATTAATCAGAAATTAGCTCAAGAGGCCTTAAAAATGCTGGAAATAGATGAAATGGGCTTAGAACTAGCTGACCGGCATATTTTAGAAACGATGATTAAAAAATTTAACGGCGGGCCAGTTGGCCTGCAGGCCTTGGCCGCGGCCACCAATGAAGAGCAAGATACTATTGAAGAAATCTATGAACCTTTTTTACTCCGTTTAGGCTTTTTGGCCCGCACCCCCAAAGGCCGTCAAGCAACCAAACTAGCCTATGACCATCTGGGTCTTAAATATGTTCAGAAGGAACAAGATAAACTGTTCTAAAATTAAAAACACTCTTTGGTTATTATTTATTGGAGGGTTTTTTATTTGGCCAA
>CAZPQT010000018.1:0-12161 GCA_964589195.1 uncultured Candidatus Saccharibacteria bacterium | reverse complement strand
GCTCCCGGGATAGGACTCGAACTTAATAAGAGTTAGCTTTTAATCTGGGCGAACTTTCTTTTGCCTACCTGGATAATCAGGCCGTCTTTGACGGCTATTTCTTTTTGCCAGTCCTTGATGTTTTTGTTGCCTATTTTAACCCTGACTTGTTCAATAAGGCGATTGGCCTCGCTCTTGCTGGAAGCCAATTTTATTTGGACAAGTAAATCTAAAAATGTAGCTGAAGAAGTAATCAAATACATTAAAAAGAAACAGTTAATATCCGGTCATTAGCATAATATTAGTTATAATCTTATTTCAAATATTTTCGCTTTAGTTCTCTTTCCCAAATCTTTTTAGCGATATTTTGATAAGGATATTTAATGTTCTCGGGTTTTATCCCTAAGGCAACTAAATCGGGGAGATTACGAATATTAGTCTTGCCTACTTCAAGATATTTCCCATATCCTTTTTCTATTATCTCTTCTACTTCTGCCTCCCCAGCTAGATAGGAAATATCCATTGGCATATAATAACCTTCTTTACTTATAAGACTGGTCATGCCTCGGAATATTCTTCGGCAAGTAACCCAGGATTGTCTTTTAGCTAACCTTTCGGCCTTAGTTTCGTCTTGTCCTCGCTTTAGTAAAAGAGTTTTTCTTTTTGAATATATATCCAAAAAAGTTTCTCGAAAATTCGTTCCCTCTTTAATTTTTTTCATAGCCAATGCATACCAAGGCAGAGCTTTTCTTGTTTTCCGATTAAATATCTCTTTTATCACTAACCTCTCTCTTAACATAGCTAATCCTTCCTCTATATATTCGGAACGATCGAGATTGATATTACCCTTTAGTATCTCTAGGCCCGAAAGGCGCCCATTTTCTGCTCTTAAGACATGGGTCTCTATTTCATGAGCTATTAGAGCTACTAAAGTAACCACATCTGTTTTGGCTCTTTCGCTGGGAATTAAAATTTTATACACCTCTTTTCCTCTTTGTCTAACAGTAATAGCTCTAGCCTTCTTAGACAATTCCGCTTTCCAAATTTTATCAAATCCATATTCTTTAAGAGCTAAATTAAAATATTTTTTAATTTCTTCTGGTCTATATGTTTTTTTGTCCAAATTCTTATAAGGGCTTGCTTCTTCTTTTTTCTCACTTTTTGCCTCCTTTAGCATTTCCTGGTATCTTTCTTGAGCCTTCTGATATAATTCATCTGTAACTTGGCCATACATAAACTTGGCGTATCGAAAAGTGTTTTTATCTTTTCCTTCTATTATGTTTTTACAAAGTCCTACTCTAGCTAATTCTATATTAACTTTATGTTGGTATAATCTGTTAATCGTTCTTTCTCCTTCTTCTTTTTTAATCTTTTCTTTTAATTCCCTTAGAGATTGCTCAATTTGATCAAATCTATATTTTCCCAAATGAGGATAACTAAAAGTAGGACTATAATTAGACGAAGGATCTTCTAGGCTCTTAAAAAACTCATCTCGTTCTACGTCAGTATTTCTACCTTCTTTGCCTTTAGGGCCTATTAAGGCAGTCATCTCTAATCCCGAAATAATTGGCTCTAGTTCTCGGCTCCATCTTTTGTCCAGCTCAAAAAATCTTTCTGTTTCTTCCCTAGATTCAGGAATTTCTATTGATTTATCTTCCACTTGTTCTAACTCCTCAAGAATTTTTAATTTTTCTATGGTCTCGGGGATGTACGAGGGTTTTTCTGGATTATATTCTGTTTCTTTTATCATTTTCTTCTCTTTAGTTTAAATAATTTTTGGCTAATATTAAACTGTTTTATTGCAAGGGAACTGTTCGAACTCTTCTAAATTTTCTTTTGCCCACTTGAATAACCATGCCGTCTTTGACGGCTATTTGTTTTTGCCAGTCCTTGATGTTTTTGTTGTCTATTTTAACCCCGCCTTGTTCTATTAATCTTCTGGCTTTGCTTTTGCTTGAAGCCAGCTTTGATTCTGTCAGGAGGTCAGTCATCTTTATTTTCCCTGACTTGGCTTTGAATATTGGAATGTTGGTTGGTTTTCCCTTATCTTTAAAAACCCGGTTGAATTCTTTTTCCGCTTTAAGGGCAGCCGGCTTACTGTGATGAATAGAAACAATTTCCCTGGCTAGCCGGGCTTTGGCATCGCGGGGATTAATTTTGCCTTGTTTAATTTGCTGATTGATTTGATTAACTTCTGCCATAGGCATATCAGTACAAAGTTCTAAAGCCAGACCAATAACTTCATCAGACCAAGCCATAATCTGGCCAAACATTTCATTAGCTGGGGCATTCAAACCAACCATCTTTCCCTCGGTTTTGCCCATCTTTTGACCAGCTGGGTCAACTAATAATTTAGTTGTTAAAACAAACTTTTCTTTATTTTTAACTGCCTTAATTAAATCGCGGCCAGCCAGCATATTAAAGGTTTGGTCATTGCCGCCCACCTCCAAATCGACCTCCATAGCTACGCTATCATAGGCCTGGGCCAAAGGATAAAGAAACTCATGAAGATAAATCGGCTTTTTCTTGGCTATTCTTTTCTGGAACATATCCCGGACAAGCATCTGTTGAACTGTAAAATTGGAAGCTATTTCAATTAAATTCCTAAAAGAAAGTTTATCCCCCCATTGGCTATTGTATAAAATTTTAGCTGGATTCTTGCCCGAAAATTTTAAAATCTTACCAGCTTGTTTTTTGTAGTTTTTAGTATTTTTAAGAAGTTCTTCTCTGGTCATTTTTTTTCGGGTGGCTCTTTTGTCGGTTGGGTCGCCAATCATGCCCGTAAAATCACCGAGGAGAAAAATAACCTCATGCCCTAAGTCCTGAAATTGGGCTAATTTTCTAATTTGGATTGCATTACCAATATGAAGAACCGGAGCGGTTGGATCAAAGCCGCAATAAAGTCGGATTTTTTGTCCGGATTTTAATTTTTTTTCCAATGCCTGACCGCTGGGATAAATATTTTCTACCCCTCGGGTCAAAACCTCTTTAATTTTATCTGCTTGGCTCATGTAATAACACTATATCACCCTTGCCAAGAGAGGTCAATTCTGTCAGAATAATAGAAACCATGTTTAGAATAGGAAAAAGAATTATTGGGACAATAATCAAGTTTATTGTCTTTTGTCTGGTTATGGCTGTTTTAGGCGGCATAGCTGTTTCTGCCTATTTGGCCAAAGACCTGCCTGACCCAACCAAAATTGACCAGCGCCAGATAGTTGAATCAACTAAAATTTATGACCGGACCGGTCAGGTAGTCCTTTATGATATTCACGGCGAAGAAAGAAGGACTGTCGTCCCTTTTGCGGAAATTCCTCAATTCGCCAAGGAGGCCACTATCGTTATTGAAGATGATAATTTCTATCACCATTTTGGCCTGGACTGGAAGGGCATTCTCCGGGCTGCCTGGGCTAATCTGACCAGAAAGAAAATCGCCCAAGGCGGCTCAACCATTACCCAACAATTCATTAAAAACGCCTATTTAGGCGGACCCCAGTCAGCCAGAACTTACACTCGTAAGATTAAAGAGGTAATTTTAGCCTTATTATTAGAAAGAAAATATTCCAAAGATGAAATTTTGGGTTCTTACCTTAATCAGGTGCCTTACGGTTCTAATGCTTATGGCATTGAAGCGGCCAGTCAAACATTTTTTAATAAATCAGCCAAAGAACTGACCTTGGCTGAAGCAGTGCTTTTGGCGGCTCTGCCTAAGGCGCCCAGCTATTACTCGCCTTATGGTTCTCACCCAGAAGAGCTCATAGCCAGAAAAGAATATATTTTAGAAAGAATGATTAAATTCGGCTATATTACCGAAGAAGAGGCCGCCCAAGCCAAAGAAGAAGAATTGGAATACGCCTCGCAAGCTGATTTAAAAGCCCACCATTTTGTCACTATGATTCAGGAATACTTGGAGGAAGAATATGGCCGACAATATACAGATATTAATATGGCCGGCTTGAAAGTATATACCACCTTAGATTGGGACTTACAGCAGATTGCTGAAGAGGTAATTATTCAGGGAGTAGAACAAAATGAAAAAGCATATCGGGCGACTAATGCGGCTTTAGTGGCTATTGACCCCAAAACAGGCCAATTATTAGCTTTGATTGGCTCAAAAAAATACGAAGAAGAGCAGTTTAACGTAGCCACCAGTCCTAATCGGCAGCCCGGCTCTTCTTTTAAGCCCTTTGCCTATGCAGCTGCTTTTAAAAAGGGATTTAGTCCAGAAACTGTTCTATTTGATTTAAAAACCAGTTTTGGTGAATTTGGGCCAGTGGGAGAAGAAAGGGAATATTCGCCTAATAACTATGACTTGCAGTTCCGCGGCCCGGTAACCATGAGGCAGGCCTTAGCCCAATCAATCAACCTGCCTTCGGTTAAAACGCTTTATCTGGCCGGAGTCATGGAAACTATCAACTTAGCCCAAGATATGGGTATTACCACCCTTAAAGATCGCAACCGCTATAGCTTATCATTGGTTTTGGGCGGCGGCGAAATTAAACTTATAGATGAAACAACCGCTTATGGAGTCTTTGCCACTGAAGGCATTAAGCACCCGGTAAGTTTAATTCTGAAAATTGAAGATGCCCAGGGGAATATCTTAGAGGAGTACAAAGATGAAGCTATCCGCGTTTTAGACCAACAAATTGCCCGCCAAATCAATGACATTCTTTCTGATGAGGCGGCCCGGGCGCCGATGATGGGCGTTCATTCAAAACTCTATTTAGCTGGTCGGCCGGCGGCCGCCAAAACCGGCACTACCCAAGATTACAGTGATGGCTGGACCGTTGGTTATACGCCCAGCTTAGTCGTTGGCATTTGGGCCGGTAATAATGACTATACTAAAAAAATGAAACAGGGAGCGGCTGGTCTTTATGTGGCTGCGCCAATGTGGAATGACTTTATGAAGCAGGCCTACGAAGTAGAAAGCACGGGCTCGGAAGACATGAATAATGAATTTATTCTACCAGAGAAAATAGAGAATTTTATCCCGCCAGAACCAACTCCAACCAGCACCGAACCAATGATTAACGGGCAACTGGCTTATCAAAACAAAGTCAAAATTGATAAAATTTCCGGGAAATTAGCTACTGATTTAACACCGCCTGATTTAATTAAAGAAAAAATTTATCAAGAAATTCACTCGATTCTTTACTATATTGACCGGAGCGACCCCCAGTTTATTAACTGGGAAGAAGCGGTCCTGGAATGGGCCAATAGACAGCCCTGCAGCGGAAGCGTCTGCTATAATCAAAACCCACCAACTCAATACGATGATATTCATACTCTGGAGAATCAGCCGGAAATAGAAATTACCTCGCCTAGTCAAGGCGATTTAATTAGCCAATCTACTTTAACTGTCAGAGCCCAAGCCGAAGCGCCTTTGGGAATTAAACAACTTGATTTTTTCCTTAATGACCAGCTAATTGGCACTGACACTACTCAACCTTATTCAGTTACCTTTAACCTTTTGTCTTATTTGACTGATTCTACCCAACAAACCATCAAAGTCCGCGCCTATGATGAGGTTCTTAATAGACAAGAAGATGAAGTGTCTATTAAAATTAATTTTTAATAAGAAAATGCCAAATTCATTTGAAACCCTACCTCAAGAAAATATACACTTAAAAGAATATCCAAAAGAATTCGGTAATGATACTGGAGAAAAAATGGTCAGTAAGCTCCTTGAAACTATGCCTGGATGTAGCCTTGTCAAAGAAAGTTCAGAATATGACAACCAAAAAGAAGGCCTCTTTGACATAATTATGGAGCTAAAAAATGGATCGAGATTAGCAATTGATATTACTGACACAGCAAACCCTGAAAGACAAGAAGAAAAAATAAAAAAAATTATTAAAAAACCTTTAGTTGTAGAACATAACGATAAAGGTCAAGTTGTTGATGATAACGAAATGCCCAGAGTTTTAATTAAATATGACATATCAACATGGGGTAAAGCTTATAATAATTTCCTTAAAGGGGAAACTAACGATCCTTTAGAGAAAATTGACCAAAAAGAATACTTAACAAAGTTTCGATCTCAAATAATTCAATGTTTAGAGGCCCAAAAATACTATCATCCAAGATTTAATGAAATTTATCAACCAATACTAGAATTACTTAAAAAAGAGAAAGGAGAATAAAAAAGCGAGTGCTTTTAGTACTCGTTTTTTTATTGATGCTTTTTTAATTCTTTTAAAATAAATACAATTCCTCCTTTTTCTTTTTTCCGCAGATAACAACAAACTGGATTAGCGATTGTTTCAAAAATAATCTCATCCCCCTCCCGAGATACAGATATCACTCCTCCATTCTGAGCTACTTTCTTTTCAAGATCATTAAACACTCTTTGTGTCTCCAATTCTGTCAAAGGAATTAAGCCCTCAATTTCTTCCTGGCTAACAATCCTGATATTCATAAACCCTCCAGTTAATATTTATTATTTGTTAAGTTACTATAAGTTTAGGTATGATTACATTTTTTATAATATCTGTCAATATTTGTAAATTATTAAAAGCGAGGAAGATTCCTCGCTTTTTTATTTGATTAATTCTCCGGCTTTTTTAATAATAATATTTAAACCTTAATCGGCATAACCAGATAAGTATAACTGGTATCACCAACCGGTCTAATAACTATAGGATTGGCATTAGTATTCAACCCCAAAATAATTTTGTCACTGAAAATATTATTTAAACCATCTAAAAGATAACGATAATTAAAAATTATTTCTATATCCTTACCATTGATTTTTGTCTCGATTTGCGATTTATTTTCTCCGATATCAACGTCTTTAGCCGTAATCTCTATTAGTGATTTTTTTGAGTTAATAGCCAACTTAATGTTATTAACCTTGCCGCTAAATAAGCTGGCTATTTTGATATTATTGATTAATTCTTCTCGGTTAATAATTGCTTGAGTTTGAAAACTGTCAGGGATAATCTGTTGATAATCTGGGTACTGCCCCTCAATTAACCTGGAGATAACCTGGGCTTCTTCTAAATCAAATAGAACCTGATTGCCTGATAAAATTATCTCTACTTCCTGTCCTTCTTTATTAGCAGATAACTCTTTTTCTCCTAAAATCCTGATTAATTCCTGAATAGTTCTTTGAGGAATAATAATAGATTGACCCTTAATTTGCTGATTGGTTTTAATTTCAATATTTTTTTCAGCTAAACGGAAACTATCAGTCGCGGCCAGTTTGATTGTATTTTTGTCAAATTTCATGTAAACACCGGAAATTTCGGGTCGCGATTCTGAAAAAGAAACCATTTCTACTACTTGAGAGAAACTATTTTTAAGAGTATGGCCACTAATTTTTATTATTGGTTTATCTTTAATTTTAGGAATAATTGGGAAATCTTCAGCCTTTAAACCATTAAGAATAGCTTTAAATTTTTCACATTTTAATTCTAATTGTTGGTTTTTAACTTTAAGTTCTATTTTTTTATTAGGTAAATTACTAACTAAATCACTAATTAATCTAGCTGGCACAGTAATGCCCCCCTTTTTTTGAATTTTACCGGTTAGCCAACAATTAATACCTATTTCTAAATTTGTTGAAGAAATTTTTAATTTATTATCTTCAATAGATAAAAGAAGGTTATTTAAAATAGGTAAAGTTAAATTACGACCGATAATTCTTTCGGTAATATTTAGAGCTTGTTTTAATTTTTCTTGAAGACAAATTATTTGCATAATAGTATTAATAATTTTATATATAATTTATTATTATTATTAGGTTTCTTAAGAGTGGGGAAAACTAAGTTTCTGTAATCTATATTTTAAAAATAGGATTTAAAATATGTTAATTTTTAATCTAATAACTTGTTAATAAACTTTTGATAATTTTAAACCTTATTTATAGATTCTTTCTTTAATTAAATTTATCTCCTGTTGAAGTGATTCATTATTCTCAATTTCTTTATTAATTTTCTGACAGGCATACATTACGGTAGTATGGTCACGACCGCCTAATTTTTCTCCAATATAGGGATAAGAGCTTTTTAATTCTTCTCTAATTAAATACATACTTATCTGGCGAGGATAAACTAATTCTTTTTTACGTGAATGGTTAAACAAATCATTGGTGTTAATATCGTAAAATTCAGCTACTTCTTTAATGATATTTTTTAAGTTAGTTTTTTTCTTGGGAATAGAAATAATCTTTGAAAGGATTTGAGAAGTTATTTTAGGGTCTAGAGTAATCTCATTTATTTGCGAGAAAGCAATTAGACGGTTAAGGGCTCCTTCTAATTCTCTGATATTTCTTTGAATATTGGTAGCAATATAATTCAGGACTTTATCAGATATTTCAAATTCCTTTTCTTTGAGTTTGCTTTTAAGAATGGCTGTTCTTGTTTCTAAATCGGGATAACTAATATCAGCAATCATTCCTCCTTCAAAACGGGAACGTAAACGTTCTTCTAAAGTAGAAATTGCCTTAGGTGCTCTGTCTGAAGTAATAATAATTTGTTTATTTTTCTGATAAAGGGAGTTAAAAGTATGGAAAAATTCTTCCTGAGTTTTTTCTTTACCGGCAATGAAATGGATGTCGTCGATAATTAGAGCGTCTATTCCTCGGTATTTATTCTTAAAGGTATCCATGCCCTTTTTAGAGATAGCATCAACTAATTCGCTGGTATATTTTTCTGAACTCAAATATTTGATTTTTTTTGAAGGATATTTTTTGGCTAATTCATTGCCAATTGCCTGAAGAAGATGGGTTTTACCTAAGCCAACCCCGCCATAAATAAAGAGAGGATTATAAAGAGTGCCTAAATGTTTAGTTACCGCTCGGCCGGCTGCTTGGGCTAATTCGTTAAAAGAACCAATAATGAAATTTTCAAAAGTATACTTAGGATTTAAATTTGTTTCTTTGTTGATGTTGAATTCTTGAAATTTAAGCTGGTCTTCAGAAAAGAGAGGCGGTAATTTTTTTTGACTGATTGTTGGTGAACTGCTTTCTCCTTTAATAACAAACTGGACATCTTTAATATCCGGAGAATTATTACGAAGAATTTTTAAAATAAGTTTATTATATTTACTCTCTAACCATTCCTTGGTAAAACCATTAGGCACTCCCACGATGACTATCCCGTCTTTTTTAGAATGGATTTTGGTGTTTCTAAACCAAGTAATAAAATTAGCTTTAGAAATGCCCAATTCAATTTCTCCTAAAATGGTCTGCCAAAGCTCTTTTAATGTCATATCAATAATCAAAGATTAAACTTACTAATATTTTAACATATCTGAAAAATAAATAAACCATCCCTTTTTGTGAATAAATTGTGGAGGAGAGGGGGATAGAATTTAAGACAATAAATAGCCAATTTGACTAGATGGACCTGAAATGCTATTCTAATAACAATGTCTATCACTTATCAACCAAAAAAGAAAAAAAGAAAAAAGGTTCATGGATTCCTAAAAAGAATGGCTAATCGCTATGGTCAACGGGTTTTAGCCCGACGGAGGAGAAAGAAAAGAAAGAAGTTAACTGTGTAGTTAATAAAAACTAAGAGGGAGCAAGGCTCTTGAAAGATTATGTTGCCCAGAAAGTATAAATTAAAGAAGGATAATGATTTTAAAACAGTATTTAAACGGGGTAAAAATTATCAGCAGGAATTTATTAAGATTAAGGTTTTAGAAAATAATTCAGCTTACAGTAGGTTTGGTTTCGCAATTGGCTTGAAAATATCTAAGAAATCTGTTGAGAGAAACAAAATTAAACGGCGATTAGAGGAAATAGTTCGTTTAGAATTAAAGCAAATTAAGCCTGGTTTTGATATAGTTGTTTTAGTTAAGCAAGAGATAACGGAAAATAATTATCAGGCAATAGAAAAGACCTTAATTGGTTTATTTAGAAAAGCTAATCTAATATGGGATTATTAATCACTCTTTTTAATCAAATCCTTTATCAGCCTTTGTTCAATGGGCTGATTTGGCTTTATAATGTCGTCCCGGGTCATGATTTGGGAATAGCTATTATCGTTTTAACCGCTTTAATCCGTCTTATTCTTTACCCTCTTTCCCAAAAAGCCATTCGGTCACAAAAAGCCATGGCTAAACTACAGCCGGAAATAAAAGAGATTAAAGAGAAACACAAAGATAAGCAAGAACAGGCTAAGGCGATGATGGATTTATATAAAAAGTATAAAATCAATCCCCTTTCTGGCTGTTTACCTATTTTAATTCAATTCCCTATTTTAATTGCCCTTTACCGCGTTTTTTTTACCGGTTTAGACCCTCAAAAATTAGACGGTCTTTATAGTTTTGTAACCCGGCCGGAAACACTTAATCCGATGTTTTTAGGGATAGTAGATCTTTCTCAAAGAAGTATAGTTTTAGCTCTTTTAGCTGGATTATTTATGTTTATTCAATCCAAAATGATTATGCCTCAAAAAACGATTAAACAGGGAGGGGGTTTGAAAATAGGCGGCTTAGATTTTTCTTCCTTAATGGGTCAACAAATGACTTACTTTATGCCCTTGATTACTGTTTTTATTGCCTGGAATTTACCAGCCGCTTTGCCTCTTTATTGGATAGTCATTACTCTGTTTGGTATTGCCCAGCAATACTTTACTAAACTGGAAATTAAGAGTTAGAATATATATATGAAAGAAGCAGAGATTATTAAAGAAACTATCAGTCAATTACTAAAGCTCATCGATTTTCAGGGGGGGGTTGACATTGATTACTCGGATGAAAATAACATCCTGGTTAATATTCAAACTGAACAGGCCGGCTTTTTAATTGGCCAGGCCGGCGCTAATTTAAATGCCTTACAACATCTGGCCAGAATTTTGGTTAGTAAAAAAAATGGCCAACCAATTCGCTTCATTTTAGATGTTAATAATTACCGCAAACATCGTCTTGAGCTTTTAAGGGAATTGGCTAAAGATATAGCTAAACAGGCTTTATCGAAAAAAGTTTCTCTTGTTTTGCATCCTATGCCGGCTTATGAAAGAAGAATTATTCACTTAGCTTTAGCTGATGAACCAGAGATAAATACCCAAAGTACGGGGCAGGAGCCAAGAAGAAGGATAGTTGTTAAGCCGGTTATGGTGACAACAAAAGGACAGTCCTTAAAATGATTTCCTTAAGGAAGTCATTTTAAGGACTGTCCTTTAAAATATGCTTGGTAGAAAAATAGCTTATAATACCATCATTTCCGCTGGGGCTAGGGTTATCACACTAGCCCTTTCTTTAATAATTATTGGTTTTATTACTCGTTATTTGGGTCAGGCTGGTTTTGGTCAATACGCGACTATTTTAGCTTTTTTATTTTTCTTTACTGTCTTAGCTGATTTGGGTCTTTACTCTATTTGTCTGCGGGATATTTCCAGGCCCGGGTCTGATGAAGAAAAAATAGTTAGTAATGCTTTTACCTTAAGATTTATAGCTGGCTTTTTTATTTTTGCTTCAGCTCCTTTAATTGTTTATTTCTTTCCCTATCCTTCCCAGGTTAAATTAGGCGTTTTGATTGGCGCCCTTGGTTTTTGGTTTTTATCCAATGAGCAGGTTTTAATCGGTATTTTTCAGAAATACTTACGCATGGGCAAGGTGGCTTTAGCTGAATTTTCAGGACGACTTATCCAGTTGGGCTTAGTCGTCTTTTTTATTTGGCAAGGGAAGGGATTTTTATTTATTGTTAGCGCTATGACTGGCGGGGCCTTTATTAGTTTTCTTTTGGTTTTTATCTTTAGTCAAAAATACATTCCTATTTCTTTCCAATTTGATTTTTCTTTTTGGCGCAGTTTGCTGAAGAAGTCTCTTCCTTTGGCTTTAGCCATCATTTTTACGGTGATTTATTTCAAGATAGATACGATCATGCTTTCTCTAATGAAAAGTCCAGCCGATGTTGGTATCTATAGTTTAGCTTACAAGTTTTTAGAAAGTTTGCTTTTTTTCCCGGCTATGTTTGTTGGCCTGGTTATGCCCTTAATGTCTAAATACGCTTTTTCTGCCAGAGAAAAGTTTAAAAAGATTACCCAGCAAACTTTGGATGTTTTGCTGATTTTTGCTGTTCCTCTAATCATCGGCACATTTTTTCTTTCCCGACAAATAGTTATTTTAATTGCTGGTCAAGATTTCATTTTATCGGCGGGCGTTTTAAATATTTTAATTATCGCTGCTGGCATTATTTTTTTAGGAGTTCTTTTTTCTAATATGATTATTTC
>CAZPQT010000017.1:0-14457 GCA_964589195.1 uncultured Candidatus Saccharibacteria bacterium | reverse complement strand
CAATGCCTCGGATTCAAGAAAAAATCCAAGGCATTTTTTTATTTTATTTTTTATTTTAATAGCAAGCCACCATACTAATATATTTACGTGGCTGCTTGTCAAGAAGCTGATAATGGGATAATATAAAGATATTATGGAGAGGTTTGTTATTCAAGGAGGGCGGAAATTAAAGGGAACGATTAGAGTTAAAGGGGCTAAAAATGCTGCTTTGAAACTTCTGGCCGCTTGTCTTTTAACTGACCAGGAATGGACTATTTCCAATATCCCGCAGATTGAGGATATTTTTCGAATGGTTGAATTACTTAAAGGAGTTGGCGTTGAAATAAAAAGGAGTTCGCCGGGAGTTTATCGAGTGAGAGCTAAGAATATTCAGACGACTCATTTAGAACCAAATATTGCCCAGAAATTAAAAGGTTCCATTTTAATGGCCGGTCCTTTATTAGCCCGGCAAGGAGAGGCGATTTTTCCTCAACCAGGCGGCTGTGTTATTGGTCAGCGTCCGCGCGATATATTTTTGGCTGGTTTTGAGGCCTTTGGCGCTAAAGTAAAAGAAAACAGGTGTGGTTATCGTTTAATGTCTAGGCAGTTAAAGGGAACTAAGTTTGTTTTTCCCTTAGTTAGTGTGACCGCTACGGAAACGATGATTTTAACCGCTGTTTTAGCTCAAGGGAAAACCATTCTTAAGAATGCTGCTTGTGAACCAGAAATTGTTGCCTTAGCTAATTTTTTAAATAAGTGCGGAGCTAAAATTAGAGGAGCGGGTACGCCTTTTATAGAAATTAAGGGAGTCAGTTCCTTAAAAGGCGGTCAATGCCGAGTGATACCTGATAGAATTGAAGCTGGTAGTTTCGTTATTTTAGGGGCCGCCAGCCAGAGTCCCGTAAAAGTGATTGGTTTAAATCCCGAAGATTTAGATGTCCTTTGGTTTCTTTTGGAAAAAGCCGGTGTTGATTTAAAAATAGGTAAAAATTCGGTGCTAATTAAGCCAGGTTTTAAATTAAAAGCGGTTGATCTGAAAACTCATGAATATCCTGGTTTTGCTACGGATTTACAAGCGCCCTTTACTGTTTTAATGACTCAAGCCAAAGGCATTTCTTTAATTCATGAGACAATTTTTGAGGGACGTTTGTTTCATACGGATATACTTAATCAGATGGGGGCTAAAATTATTATGGCTGATCCTCATCGGGTCATTATTCAGGGACCAACTAAATTATTTGGTCGCTATCTGATTAGTCCTGATATCAGAGCAGGAATTGCTTTAGTTATCGCTGCTTTGATTGCCCAGGGAGAATCAGTTATTGAGAATGTTTATCAAATCGACCGGGGGTATGAGAGAATAGAAGAACGGCTGCAGAAACTGGGAGCGGATATAAGGCGCGTGGTCGTGTAAAAAATAAACATATGTTTATCAAAAAAATCGGAATTGATTTAGGTACGGCAACTACCTTGGTTTACCTTCCCAAAAAGGGAGTAGTTATTAATGAACCGACGGTGGTGGCTATTTCTATTGAAGATAACCGTATTTTAGCCGTTGGCAATCAAGCCAAAGAAATGCTCGGTCGGACGCCAGAAACCATTATTGCCTTGCGACCAATGAAAGATGGAGTCATTGCTGATTATCGAGTCACTGAAGCAATGCTCCGTTATTTTATTGGCAAGGTTTTAGGTCGTTGGCGGGTCTTTCGACCGGAAGTTATGGTAGCTGTGCCAGCGGGCATTACTTCTACAGAAAGAAGAGCGGTGGTTGAGGCAACAGTTAAAGCGGGAGCCAGGATGGCTTATGTGGTCAAAGAGCCGATTTTAGCCGCTATCGGCGCTGGTATTCCGATTAATGAACCAGTCGGTCATATGATTATTGATGTGGGGGGAGGCACTTCGGAAATGGCCGTCATTTCTTTAGGCGGCATTGTTTCCTGGGCTTCGGTTAGAGTGGGCGGCGATAAAATAGACCAGGCGATTAGTGAGTTTATTCGAAAGAAACATAATTTAGCTGTTGGTGAAAGAACCGCTGAAAAAATTAAAATAAAATTAGGTAGTGCTTTGCCTCAAGAAGAAGACATTTCTTTTAAAATTCAAGGTCGCGATTTAGTGGCTGGCTTGCCTAAATTTATTGAGATTAATGGTAATGAGGTAACCGAAGCTATTTCCGAACAATTAAGAGAAATTATTCAAGCAATTAAGAGTGTTCTTCAGGCCACGCCGCCTGAACTAATAGCTGATATTATGGATAAGGGAATGATTTTGAGCGGTGGCGGCGCTTTGCTCCAAAATTTAGATAAACTGATTATGGAGACGATTGGGGTTTCCTGCCGTTTAGCCAAAGAACCAATGCTTTGTGTGGCTAAGGGCGCTGGCTTGGCTTTAGAACATTTAGATATTTACAAGAGAAGCATAATGTCTAAGAAATAATTAGAAGCAAGGCTTCTAATAAAATATGGTTATTGGCATTAATGCCGTGGCGGCTTTTAAAGAGCCGCGGACCGGCGTAGAAGAATATACCTATCAACTAATCAAACATTTAACGATGCTGGAAGAAAGTAAAAGGCATCGCTTTATTTTATATATTCAGAGGACTGGCCGCCAAAGAACTACCCCTCAAGGACAGTCCTTTCGAAAAGGACTGTCATTGAAGAACAGTCCCTTGAGTATAATTAAGCAATTAAAATGGTCTTGGCCTATGTGGACGCAAGTAAGATTAGCTTCAGAAATGTTGCTGCATCAGCCAGATGTTCTTTTTATTCCGGTTCATGTTTTGCCTTTAGTCCATCCTCAGAATTCTGTCGTTGCCATTCATGGTTTAGAATACGAATATTATCCAAAGATGTATCCCTGGCAACATTTAAGATATCTGCGCTGGAGCACTAAATATGCCCTAAAAAACGCCCGGAAAATTATTGCTGTTTCCGAGAATACCAAAAAAGATTTAGTTGAATTATACGGCGGCAAGCCAGAGAAGATAGCAGTAATTCACCACGGTTTTTTTGTTAATGAACAGGGACTATCTTTAAGGGACAGTCCCGCTGGCAGGGTTGTTCTCGAGGGACAGTCCCTTAAACCGCCTTATATTCTTTTTATCGGTCGTTTAGAAGCCAAGAAAAATATTCAAGGTTTAATTAAGGCCTTTAATTTATTAAAAGAAAAATATCAAGTCCCGCATAAGTTGGTTTTAGTTGGACCCGGGGGAGGACAAGGACAGTCCTTCGGATACAGTCCTTCTCGGGAACAGGGACAGTCCCTCGGATACAGTCCTTGTTCTAAGGACTGTATCCGAGGGACTGTCCCTGTCCTAGGCTCAGGCCAAGTTATCTTTACGGGTTATATTTCCGAACAAGAAAAATGGTCTCTGTTGAAAAATGCTGACCTTTTTGTCTTGCCTTCTTTTTATGAGGGCTTTGGTATGCCGATTTTAGAAGCCCAGGCCGCTGGTTGTCCGGTGGTCACTTCTAATATTTCCTCTATGCCTGAGGTGGCTGGTCAGGGAGCGATTTTGGTAGAGCCAAAAAACATTGAACAAATTGCTCAAGCGATGTATAAAGTAATTAGTGATGATAAATTCAAAAAAGATTTAGTTGTCAAAGGGTATGAAAATATCAAAAGATTTTCCTGGTCTAAGTGCGCTAATCAGACCTTGCAAATATTAACCAACTTATGAAAATAGCTTTAGTTCATGATTATTTGATTCGTTTTGGAGGGGCCGAGAGGGTCTTTTTAAATTTGCAGAAAATATTTCCCCAGGCAGAAATTTATACTTTACTTTATAATAAAGAGAAAATGGGAAAATATTTTCCTAAGACTAAAATCCATACTTCTTTTTTACAAAATTTTCCTCTTTCTCAAAAATACCACAGAATATTAGCTCCT
Organism: uncultured Candidatus Saccharibacteria bacterium; assembly: GCA_964589195.1. Classification (GTDB taxonomy): domain Bacteria; phylum Patescibacteriota; class Minisyncoccia; order Portnoybacterales; family UBA2143; genus CAZPQT01. The sequence continues at coordinate 10,593 of CAZPQT010000017.1, read as the reverse complement.
TTAATGCCCGCCGCCGTGGAGTCGCTTGATTTAAGAAATTTTGATTTGGTTATTTCTTCTTCCAGCGCTTTTATTAAAGGATTGATTCTTCGACCTAAGACTATCCACATTTGTTATTGTCATAATCCAGCTCGTTTTCTTTGGGACTATGCTTCAAAGTATACGGCCGGTCCTTCTTTTTTAAGGAAGATACTTTTCCATTATTTGCGCCTTTGGGATAGGGCCGCGGCCAATCGGGTTGATTATTTCATTGCCAATTCTAAAACCACGGCCCAGCGGATTAAAAAATATTACGGTCGGGAGGCCAAAGTTATTTACCCGCCAGTAGCTATATCCATGAAAAAAGGCGAGGAGAAGTGGTTTCTGGGGCAATCTGGAGCGAGCGGGCATGGTTTTTCGCGAAGCGAAAAGAGCGAGCGGAAGCTTGAGCAAAATTCCTCGCTGGGGAATTTTGCGTCCCCAGAAAGCACTTCTCCTCGCCTTGGTTCAGAATACTTCCTGATTGTCTCCCAGTTAACTCCTTATAAAAGAATTGATTTGGCTATTGATGCTTTTAATAAGTTGGAATTACCTTTGGTTATTATTGGTCAAGGCCGAGATAGAAAAAGATTAGAAAAAATGGCTGGTTCTAATATTAAATTTCTTGGCTGGCAGTCGGACCAAGTAGTCAGGCAATATTTCCAGAATTGCCTGGCTTTTATTTTTCCCGGTGAGGATGACTTTGGTCTTACGCCAGTTGAAACAATGAGTTTTGGCAAGCCAGTTTTAGCTTATCGTCAGGGCGGCGCCACCGAAACAATTTTAGAAGGAATTACTGGCGAGTTTTTTGATGACCCGGTCACGGAATCTTTAGCTGACGGCATCCGTCGCTTGAAAATGAACCTCAATAATTACAGTCCTCTGGTAATTAAAAAAAGAGCCGAAAAATTCTCCCAGGAGAGATTTGAACGAGAGATTAAGGAATTTGTTATAGAAGTAATTGAACAAAGTAAAAAGGAGTCCTAAGGACTCCTTTTATCATCTTGACTAATATTTGCGGTATTAGCAAAGCTATGTTAAAATAACTCTATGATTATCGGACATCAGCCGATTTTAGAATTTTTTAAAAAAAGCATTGACAATAAGCGTTTAGCTCATGCTTATTTATTCACTGGCTCGGCTCATTTAGGCAAAAAAACAGTTGCTTTGGAATTTGTTAGAATGTTAAATGGCCAGGAAATAGACCAGGCGATTCATCCAGATATTTTAATTGTTGAGCCGGAAGTAATAGAAAAAAATGGGGTGAAAAAAGAATTAGAAATCGGCATTGACCAGGCCAGAAAAATCCAGCATCAGATGAGCCTGTTTCCTTATCAAGCGCCTTATAAAATTGCCTTGATTGACCAGGCTGAGAAAATGACCACCGAAGCGAGTAATTGTCTTTTAAAAACCTTAGAAGAGCCATTGGGTCGAGCTATTTTAATTCTCATTACGGCGGAACCCCAATTGCTTTTGACCACTATTGTTTCGCGTTGTCAATTGATTAAATTTTTACCGGTGAGTGAGGAAGAAATAAGTTCAGGGATTGTCCCGGCGACGGAGTCGCCAGGACAATCCCTGAAGAAGATAATCCGTTTGGCTAACGGCCGGCCGGGGTTAGCTATCCAATATTTAGAAAATCCAGCCCTGCTCCAAGCTCAAGTTCGGATTATTAATCAATTAGAAAAACTAATCAAAGCTGATTTAAATGAACGTTATCAATATGTCGAAGCCATAGCCAAGGATGTGCCTCAAGCTCGCCAGATTCTTAATGCCTGGCTCTTTTGGTTTAGGGATTTGCTTTTATTAACTCTGGGTTGTTTTGATTTAGTTATTTATGACCAGGCCTCTCAATATAAGGATAGTTATTCTTTAAATAAACTAAAAAATATTATTCAAGCGATTAAAAAAACAGATTTACTTTTAACTAATCCGAGCCTTAATGCTCGCTTAGCTTTAGAAGTCTTAATGTTAGAACTATGAAAAAATCTTTTTTTGTCGTCGTTCCTGTTTTTGCTTTTTTAGCTTTTATCCCTTTTCAATGTCAGAAAATTAGCGATGGAGGACTTTATATCTCTGGGGATATGGGTGAAAGCTGGCAGCAGCAAATAGTCAAAGGCGAACAGCTTTCCATCACTTCTTTGGATATTTTAAACTTAGTCATTGACCCTAATAATTCAAGTGTTCTTTATTTGGGAGCGCGGGAAGAAGGTATTTATCGGAGTTGTTCCGGAGGAGAATATTGGTATAAGATAGAAGATACAAACGGCCTTCTTTCGGGCCGGGCCAATGTTTATGATATTGCTGTTGACCCTAAAGATTCTAATCGTCTTTATGCTGGTGTTTATCAGGATAAAAAAGGCCGGGTTTTTAGAAGTCAAGACAGTGGTAAGTCCTGGGAAGAAGTTTATGTGGTTTCTGAAGAAGAGTATGCTGTTTTTGCCGTGGCCATTGATAGTTACAATCCTTCAATAGTTTATATGGGAACGGCCCAAGGCGGCTTTTTGAAAAGCACTGACTATGGTAAGTCCTGGGAATTAATAAAATGGTTTGATGACGTTATTTCTGATATTGTTATTAATCCTCAAGACACTCGAGTAATCTATTTAAGCACTTTTCAAAAGGGCATTTACAAAACAACAGATAAAGGAGTTAATTGGCAGTCGTTTGAAGAAGATTTAAAGGAATTCAGGCAATCTGAAAAAGTAGAAAATTTAGTTATCGATTCTCAAAGGCCACAGATTATCTATGCCGGTTCAGAGTATGGGCTTTTAACTTCTAAAGATGGCGGTCAGACCTGGCAAGAGGTTAAAATAATTATGCCGCCTGAATCAATACCGGTTTTGAGTTTGGCCATTGAGCTGGAGAATACTGACCACTTGTATTATGGAGCTGGGCCGGTTTTGTACCGCAGTTTAGATCAAGGAGTTAATTGGACAGTCCACGAATTAACCAGTCAGCGAAATATTAAGACAATTGCCATTGACCCAAGAAATCCTAATTTGATTTATGTGGGGATGCATGAATAAAATATGTATCAAGAAATAATTAACAAACTAAAGCCCGGTTTTAATAGAACTATTGACTATCTTAAAAATGAGTTAGCTGGTTTGCAGGTCGGTCGGGCGACCCCCAGCTTAATTGAGGATTTGAAGGTGGAATGCTATAACCAGAGAATGCCTCTGAAGCAATTAGCGGCTATCCAGACGCCCGAACCGCGGTCAATCCTTGTTCGGCCTTGGGATAAAAATATTCTCAGAGATATTGCCAAAGCAATTAGTCAGTCAAAATTAAGGCTTAGCCCAATTATTGAAGAAGAGTTTATTCGTTTAAAAATTCCTCCTTTAAGTGAAGAGCGGCGGCGAGAACTGACTAAAATTCTTCAAGAAAAACTGGAAGAATGCAGAATTAGTGTGCGGCGGCAACGGGAAGAAGTTTGGCGAGAAATTCAAGATTTAGAACAAGCCGGGAAAATTTCTGAAGACGATAAATTTAAAGCCAAGAGTGAACTCCAAAAAGTGATTGATGAATATAATAAGAAGATTGAAGAAATGGGCAAGAAGAAAGAAGAAGAGATAATGAAGGTTTAATTATGTTTTCAACTATTGTCGTTTTTATTTTAATCTTAGGTCTGCTGATTTTCGTCCACGAACTCGGTCATTTTATTCTGGCTAAGCGGGCTGGAATTAGAGTGGAAGAATTTGGCTTTGGCTTTCCGCCAAGAATTTTTGGCATTAAAAAAGGAGAAACGCTTTATTCTTTAAACCTTTTGCCAATTGGCGGCTTCGTTAAGATTTATGGCGAAGACGGGAAAACATCCAGTCCAGCCAAAAGTGACGAGAAAAGAGCTTTTTATAACAAACCAGTCAGGACAAGAGCCGCTATTTTAACTGCCGGGGTAACTATGAATTTAGTTTTAGCCGTTTTACTTTTAGGACTTGGTTATTGGTTGGGTTTGCCAGCTATGGTTGATGACCAGGCCACTGACTTAGTTGGAGCAAGAGTTCAAATTACCCAAGTGGCTTTTGATTCGCCAGCCGAAAAAGCGGGAATCGGGATGGGAGATATAATTAAAGAATTGCGGATTGCGAATTACGAATTAGGAATTGCGAAAGTTAGCCAGGTACAGGAGTTTGTGGAAGCGCATCAGGGTAAAGAAATTATTGTAGTTATTCAAAGAGGCGATGAAGTTTTGGAAAAAACTTTAGTGCCCCGAATTGAACCGCCCGAAGCAGAAGGTCCTTTGGGCATTGCCTTAGCCAGAACAGCTATCGTTTCTTATCCTTGGTATCGGGCTTTGATTATGGGTATCACCAGCACAGTGAATTTAACCTGGTTTATTATTGTTGCTTTTGGGAGTATTCTTTGGCAACTATTACTTACTGGACGATTAGCCGTAGAAATAGCCGGACCGGTTGGTATTTTTAATTTAACCGGCCAAGTTACTCAACTTGGTTTTATCTATATTTTACAGCTAACCGCTCTGATAAGTATCAATTTAGCTATTATTAATATTTTACCTTTTCCTGCTTTAGACGGCGGTCGTTTGCTATTTTTAGCTATTGAGAAAATAAAAGGTTCGCCAGTCAGCCAGAAAGTTGAAAGAATAGCTCACACGGCCGGCTTTGTTATTTTGGTTCTCTTAATGTTTGCCGTGACTTGGCGGGATGTAGTCAGGTTGTTTTAATTTACTTCGAAAATGGGTGTTGAAATTGAATTATGAAACAATCACAACTTTTTGCTAAAATCCAAAAACAAGCTCCTAAGGGAGCCGAGACCATCAGTCATCAGTATTTGACCAGGGGGGATTTCATTGACCAGACCGCCGCGGGCATTTATAGTTTTCTGCCTTTGGGCTGGCGGGTTGAGCAAAAAATAGAAAATATTATCAGAGAAGAGATGAATAGTTTGAGCGGTCAGGAATTATTTTTACCTACTTTAATTCCCAAGAAACTCTGGCAGGAAACTAAGAGATGGCAAACAATTGACCCGCCTCTTTTCAAAGTCAAGGACCGTCATCAGAAAGAATACGGTCTCGGACCAACCCATGAAGAGGTGATTACTGATTTGGCCAGGAAACGAATTAAATCATATCAGGACTTGCCGTTTTATCTTTATCAAATTCAGAATAAATTTCGTAATGAGATGCGCGCCACGGGCGGTCTCTTGCGAGTACGGGAGTTTATTATGAAAGACCTTTATAGTTTTAATAATTCTGAAAAAGAAGCCATGGACTTTTATAAAAAAGTTAAACAGGCCTATCTAAAGATATTCAAGCGCTGCGGCTTAGAGGTAGTGGCTGTGGAAGCAGAATCTGGTACCATCGGCGGCAGTTTATCTCATGAGTTTATGCTCTTGGCCGAGACCGGCGAAGATAAAGTAGTCACTTGCTCCAAATGCGATTACGGAGCCAATTTAGAAAAAGCAGGTCAGATTAAAGAATGTCCTCTTTGTCAGAGTAAATTAGAGGAAAAGAATTGTATTGAAGTTGGTCATACTTTTTATTTAGGAACAAAATACAGTCAAGCCATGAAGGCTAAATTTGTTGATAAAAATGGCCAAGAAAAGCCAATTATTATGGGTTGTTATGGTATTGGCTTAGGTCGACTAATGGCGGCTATTGTTGAAGACCGGCATGATGAAAAAGGAATTATTTGGCCAGTCAACGTGGCTCCTTATCGGGTTCATTTATTGGTTTTAGCTGGAGATAAAAAGGCAAAAGAAATAGCTGATAAAGTTTATGATATTTTGTTGAAAGACAAGATAGAGGTGCTTTATGATGAGAGAGATGATAAATCGGCTGGTGAGAAATTCGCGGAGGCAGATTTAATTGGTATTCCTTGGCGGTTAGTCGTTAGTGAAAAGACGGCGGCTAAAGATTCAATAGAATTAAAAAAGCGAGATAGTAATAAAGTAGAATTGGTCAAAATAGATAGAGTTGTATCTAAGGGATTATCTCTCCAATAAAGAACTGTCCCTCGGATACAGTCCTTAAATAGATATGCTTAATAATTTATTCGGTATCTTTTCTAAAGATGTTGGTATAGATTTAGGCACGGCTAATACTTTGGTCTATGTCAAAGGCCGGGGAATTGTTATTAATGAGCCTTCGGTCGTGGCAATTAATCAAAAAACCGGACAGATTTTATCTATTGGTCAGGAAGCTAAGAAAATGGTTGGCCGAACTCCCGGCCATATTATTGCTTCTCGTCCTTTGGTGGCCGGGGTGGTTTCTGATTTTGAAGTAACCGAACAAATGCTCAAATTTTTTATTGACAAGGTTCATCGGGAGAGTTTTTCTATTTTACCTCGGCCGCGAGTAGTAGTTGGTATTGCTTCGGGGGTAACTGAAGTAGAGAGAAAGGCGGTGGAAGATGCCACTCGAAGTGCTGGAGCCAGAGAGGTTTATTTAATTGAAGAGCCGATGGCTGCGGCCATCGGCATAAGATTACCGGTCCAAGAGGCAACCGGTAATATGGTCGTTGATATTGGCGGCGGAACTACCGAAGTGGCCGTTATTTCTTTGGGGGGTATTGTTGTTAGCCGGAGTTTGCGGGTGGCTGGTGATAAACTCAATGAAGATATTATTCAATATGCTCATGATGAATTTAATCTTCTTTTAGGTGAAAAGACAGCTGAAGATATTAAATTAGCAGTTGGTTCAGTTTATCCCTTGGAAGAACCTTTGAAAACAACTATGCGTGGCCGTGATCTGGTTACTGGACTGCCCAAAGAAGTAGTTGTTGAAGATAGTCAAATTCGCAAGGCCTTAAGCCGGTCAATTAAAACATTAATCAATGCTATTAAAGGAGCCATTGAAGAAACGCCGCCAGAATTAGTGGCTGATATTATGGAGCGGGGAATTTTTTTGGTTGGTGGCGGCAGTTTACTGCGGGGGCTGGACCAGTTAGTGGCTGACCAGACCGAAATGCCGGTTAAATTAGTTGAAGATCCCTTGACCGCCGTGGTTCGCGGTACGGGTATGGTTTTGGAAGATGTTGGTGCCTTGAGGGATATTTTAGTTAGTCCTCAATATAAAGAACCGCCTAAGTGAATCAGCGAACAATAAACAATGAACAATATTTTTTTAATTTATTGTTTTTCGTTTACTGTTCCTTGTTTCTTGTTTTATGCCCGAACTGCCCGAAGTAGAAACAATTAAGAGACAATTAAACAGGAAAATTAAGGGCAAGAAAATAAAAAAAGTGGAAGTTCTTTTGCCAAGATTTGTTAAATATCCTTTAAAAAAATTTAAACAGATAGTGACCGGAGCAAAAATTATTAATATTAACCGGCGGGCTAAATTATTGATTGTTGAATTATCCAATGAATATTGTTTAGTTATTCATTTAAAACTGACTGGTCAGTTGGTATTTAATGGCCAGCCAACTAAACACACTCATCTGATTTATTATTTTACTGACGGTAGCCAGTTGATTCACAATGATTTACGGCAATTTGGTTTTGTTAAAGTGGTTCCTAAAAAAGAACTAACTGATTTTTTGAATAAAGAGAAATACGGCCCTGAACCATTAAGCAAAGAATTTACTCTTAAGTTGTTTGGCGAGTCATTAAACAAAAGAAAAGGAGCAAAAATTAAGCCGCTCTTAATGGACCAAAGATTTCTGGCCGGCATCGGTAATCTTTATTCGGATGAAGTTTTGTTTTTTGCTAAAGTTTTGCCAACTCGGCGAGCAGACAGTCTTAAATTGGAGGAAATAAAAAAGATTCATCAAGGGATAAAGAAGATTTTATCTTTAGCCACTAGTTATCGAGGTAGTTCGGTTGATAATTATGTTGATACTAAAGGGGAAAAAGGCGACTTTGTTCCTTTGATTAAAGTCTATCGACGGGAGGGTCAACCTTGCTTTGTTTGCCAGACCGAAATTAAACGCCTTAAAATAGGCGGTCGTTCAGCCCATTTTTGCCCCAAGTGTCAGGAGTAATCATGAATATAGATTTAATCATTCAAGCTTCATATATTTTTCTTTTTTGTCTATTGTTAGCTGTTTTCGAAATACAGATAGAAGGTAAATATGGCTGGGCAGCTAAATTGCCGACCTGGCGACCCAGTCGCGACAAGTGGTATTCCAAGATTTATGGAAAGATAATGAGCGATAAAGATTTAACTGGTTACCATTTATGCGTTTTTACTCTTGTTTTAGTTTTCTTACATCATCCTTATTTTGCTGGTCAGGCCTGGAATTGGTTTGCTGAATTGGGCACTATTTCTTTGTTTTTTCTGATTAGTATTACTTGGGATTTTTTATGGTTTGTTTTAAATCCTCATTATGGACTTCAACGTTTCAAACCAGAACATATTTGGTGGCATAAAAAATGGTTTTTGTTTATGCCAGTTAGTTATTATTCTGCTCTAATAATTTCCGCTTTATTTTATTTAAGATTTTCTTTAAGTTGGTTCTTGTTTACGGAATGGTTGTTAATTGTTGCTATACTTTCTATTCTTACTTTGTTCGTAGTTATTCTTAGTTTTGTTTTTCGTAAAAATAAGAGCATTGAATAAAGAATTTTTTTAAATTTTTATGAACTGGTTGGTCGTTGCCATTGTTGCCCATTTTATTTTTGCCCTGGTTTTTATTGTTGATAAATTTCTTCTTTCCAAGACAGTTCTTCAGCCAAGGGCTTATGCTTTTTATGTCGGTCTCTTGGGAATTTTTGCTTTGCTTTTGATTCCTTTCGGTTTTACCTTGTTGCCCGCCGGGCAAATTGCGGCCAGCCTTATCGCTGGCGTCTTATTTGTTCTGGCCATTTTGTTTTTCTATAAATTAATTCAGATAGGCGAAGTCTCAAGAATTACTCCTATTGTTGGCGGAGCTGTTCCTGTTTTTACTTTAATTTTAACTTATTCATTTTTAGGGGAGCGATTAACCAACTCTCAATTAGTTGCTTTTTTTCTGCTTGTTCTCGGCGGGGTAATTATGCTTTGGCCTAGAAAAGATAGAATCAATTCGTTAACAGGCCAAGCATCTTTGACTAAAAAATTAACTCTGGCTGTTATGGCGGCTTTGTTTTTTGCTGGTTCTTTCGTTTTAACTAAATTTATCTTCACGGAACAGCCATTTATCAATGGCTTTATTTGGGTTCGGCTGGGCGGATTTTTAGGGGCTTGGTTATTATTCTTTTGGCCGGGCAGTCGTCAGGTGATTTTTAAGACAACCGAAACAATTAAGATAAAATCAGTTGGTTTGCTTATTTCAAATAAAACCTTATCGGCCCTCGCTTTTATTTTGCTTAACTACGCCATTTTTTTGGGTAGTGTTACTTTAGTTAATTCTCTTCAAGGCATCCAATATGCTTTTCTTTTAATCGTGGCTCTTTTTCTTTCTAAGAAATTTCCTCAAATCCTTAAAGAGCAAATAAGTCGAGGAATGATTTTGCAAAAAATTATGGCTATTTCATTTATTGTTTTGGGCTTGGGTATTTTAGCTTTTTAATTAGTTTTGGGAGTTGGGCTCCCCTTAAGGGGTATGAGATTTTCTAAAGACACTTTAAATCCCTGGCGGATTCTGATCTGGCTCATTTTTATTATCATTTTTTGTTTGGTCGGTTTTTTGATTTATATGTTCACTGGTCAGACCAAACAAGCTTCAGAAGTTGCTTTTGGAATTACCTTTAGTCAGGTCTTTGCTGAAGATATGGGATTGGACTGGCAGAAAACTTATCTGGATATACTTGATGATTTAAGGGTAAGGAAATTGCGTTTAGTGGCTTATTGGTCAAGGATTGAACCAAGTCAGGGAAATTATTCTTTTGAGGATTTGGACTGGCAGATTAAAGAGGCCGCCAGAAGAGACGCCGAAGTTATCTTAGTTATTGGCCGGAAAGTGCCCCGTTGGCCAGAATGCCATATCCCGGACTGGGCAAAAAACTTAAGCGAATCAAAACAGCAAGAGCGAATTTTGTTGCTCTTAACCGAGATAGTCAAGCATTATTCAGGGAATGAAACTATCAAGGCCTGGCAGGTTGAAAATGAGCCATTTTTAAGCGGTTTTGGTATATGCCCTAAATTTGATAAGCAGTTTTTGGATAAAGAAATTGCCTTAGTTCGGCAATTAAATTTTGAACAACGGCAAATTATTATCACGGCCAGCGGAGAATTAAGCAGTTGGCTTAAGCCGGCCCGGCGAGCTGATATTTTTGGAACAACTCTTTACCGGATTGTCTGGATTGAAAAAATCGGTCATTTTAAGTATCCAATTCCAGCCGTCTTTTATTATAAAAGAGCTAAATTAGTCAAGTGGTTCACTGATGTTAAAAAGATGATTATCGTTGAATTACAGGCCGAGCCATGGAGTCCAAGCGCTATTAACGAAACAGCTGTTTGGAAACAAGCCAAATCAATGGATTTGGATAAATTTAAGGGGATAATTAATTATGCTCAACGAACCGGTTTTGAAGAGGCCTATTTATGGGGAGTGGAATGGTGGTATTGGAAAAAAGAGCATGGCAATAACGCGCTTTGGCAAGAAGCTAAAAAGCTGTGGATGAATTAATCTTGACAGATTGACAATAAATTGTTATTATATTAGAAAGTAACTTTTAGTTTTTTTACAT
>CAZPQT010000016.1:0-15037 GCA_964589195.1 uncultured Candidatus Saccharibacteria bacterium | reverse complement strand
AAAATTAAAAACACTCTTTGGTTATTATTTATTGGAGGGTTTTTTATTTGGCCAATTTTTTGTTTCGGGGCGACTAATAGTTTACTGATTAGCGAAGTTCAAATAGATAGCCTTGATGGAGCTGGCGGAACTAGTGACGATTTCATAGAATTATATAATCCGACTGATTCAGATATCTATTTAGGTAATTATCAAGGAAGTTATCTGCGTTTAGTTAAAAGAACTGAAACAGGCACATCGGATACAAGTATAAAATCTTGGAATGGCGACTTGGAAGCAAAAGTGCCGGCTCAAGGATTTTATCTTTGGGCTAATAGTGGTTATACGGGAATTAATACTACGCCAGATACTACTACCGCAGCTACTATTTCTGCTAATAATGGCATTGCTTTGCGATTAGGCCCAATGGATACCGGCTCAATTATTGATAGTTTGGGTTGGGGAGAATGTCAGAATGAATTTGTAGAAGGAGATGCGGCAACAACTTTATCAGAGGCACAGAGTTTAGAACGACAACCGATTGGTCAAGATTCTGACAACAATAGTATTGATTTTGTTATTCAGAACACACCTACTCCACAAAATTCGGGCGGGCAGGAAATCCCGCCAGGAGAAGAACCGCCCGCTGAAAAGCCAGAAGATGGAGGTTGGATTCCGCCAACCGCAGTAAATCAGCCACCCGTAGCTGATGCTGGTTTAGATATTACGGCTTTAGTCAATCAAGAAATATCTTTTGATAGTTTTTTGTCTTATGATCCGGATAATGACTCTTTGACCTATTTCTGGAACTTTGGCGACGGGGCGACTGATACTGAAGAAAAAACCAGCCATATTTATCTTTATTCCGGTCAATACATTGTTACTCTTATGGTCAGCGATGAAGAATTTTCTGACTTAGATATTATCACCGTAAATATTTATAGCCCTTCAGTAATTATCAGTGAATTTATGCCTAATCCGCTTGGAGAAGACGAAGAAAACGAATGGATTGAATTATTTAACCAAAGCGACCAAATCGCCAATTTAACCAGCTGGCAATTAGATGACCAGGAAGATGGCAGTTCACCATTTATTTTTCCAGCCAATAGTTTAATCGCCCCTGAACAATTTTTGGTTATTAGGCGACCGATAAGCAAAATATCCCTTAACAACGACCAAGACCAAGTCCGGCTAATCTACCCGGATGGTTCTCTGGCCACTGAAGTTAGCTATGCCGGAGAAAACGAACAGGGTTTTTCAGTGGCTTTTGACAATCTTGATTATTTTTGGACTAAAATTCCCACGCCCGGTTCAGCTAATATTATCAGCTCTATTGGTTTAGAGAATGAAAATAAAAATATTTCCAGCAACAATCCCCAGCCAATCATTGAACAAACTCAAGAAACGCCGGAAATCTTAGCCAAAGTTAATCTTAGCCAGAGCCAAGAATTTTCTACCCTTTCCGAAGCGGGAAATCTCACTCCCACTAAGAAGGAGACCCTCAACCATAACCAATCAGACCAATCAGTGGATGAAATAGCTGAAGGATTAATTGAATCCCCGTCCCAACAGGCCGCTTCTTTAGCCCAAACAAGCCAATCCAGCCAGAAAGCTAATTTAATCCTAACTCTTTCCATTATTATCTCTGGTTCATTGCTAGTGAGTTGGTTTTTAATCCGGCTAAAAAAGAGAATGATAAAATGAATAAAATAATTTCAATAATTATTGGTATGGCTATCATATACAGTATCACTGTCATCATGCCTGTGTATTGCGCAGATGATTCCTTTTTTGGAAAGAATATCTGTTATTGGTTTTATAATCACCCAGTTATCGCCTACAGTGCTTTGGCTATCCTGCTAATTGCCTTAGGGAGATTAGTAAAACTAATAACAAAAAGGAGAGCTGAATAATATCATAAAGACGTCCTTTTTCATTGACACTCCCTCTTAATCAATAGTATCATTAAGGTATTATGTCAGGGCATAGTCATTCAAAAACAATCAAGCATAGGAAAGATACGGTTGATGCTAAGCGCGGAAAAATTTTCAGCAAAATATCCCGCTTGATTAGCGTGGCCGCTAAAGAAAAAGGCGGTGACATAGAAACTAACCCTAAATTAAAATTAGCTATTGAAAAGGCCAAAGAAGTGAATATGCCCAAGGACAATATTGAAAAAGCGATTAAGCGGGGCACTGGCCAGCTGGAAGGAGTTAAAATGGAAGAATTCACTTATGAGGCCTATGGGCCAGCTGGCACAGCTTTAATTATTAAAGGAATTACTGATAATAAAAATCGGACTTTGGCGGAGATTAAACACATCTTGGGCCGTTTTGGCGGCAAATTAGCTAACAGCGGCAGCGTTAAATATCTTTTTGATAAAAAAGGCGAGGATTGGCTGGCTAAATATCCTTTGAAAATTGACCAAAAAACCAAAGAACAATTAGAAAAACTTTTTGAGACCCTGGACGAAAATGAGGATATTCAGGAAATATATTCTAATCTAAAAGATTAAAAATTATGATAATCATGGGGATTGACCCGGGCACGGCCGCCACCGGATATGGTCTTATTAAGAAATTACCGGATAAATTAAAAATTATTGATTACGGCTGCATTAAAACCGAAGCAAAATTCTCAACAGCCGAGCGGCTTAAAAAAATAGACCAGCAACTAACTAAACTAATTAAGAAACATAAACCGAAAAGAATAGCTGTGGAAGATATCTTCTTTTTTAAGAATCTTAAAACAGCCGTTAAAGTCAGTCAGGCGCGAGGCGTTATTTTATCCAGAGCCGCTCAGCCGAAAATATCAGTCATTGAATATACTCCCCTGCAAATTAAACAAGCGGTCACTGGCTATGGCCGAGCTGACAAAAAACAAGTTCAACAAATGGTTAAAGTGTTACTTAATTTAACAGAAATCCCCCAACCGGATGATGCGGCTGATGCTTTAGCCGCCGCTATTTGCTGCGCTCATTCGCTTCGTTAAATTTATGTCTTTCATTACTCAATTTATAATTAATCAGGGCGTTCCCCAAGAAACAGTTGTTCTTCTTTTAATGCTGCCTATTATGGCCACAGTCATTGCTTTTAGCCGCCAGGTGATTGGCATCAAGGGACTTGATATCTACACTCCTTTAATTATTGCTTTTGCTTTTTTAGTTATTGGCTTGAAAAGCGGTCTGATTATTTTTATAGCTATTCTATCAATCGGCACCTTAATGAGGTTGCTGGTCAGGCGCTTCCGTCTGCTTTATTTGCCCCGCATAGCTATTATTTTAACCGCGGTTATCCTGGCTATTCTCCTTCTCTTTTTAGCAGACGCTTATTTTGGTCAAAAAGATTTAGTCACCACTTCAATTTTTGCTACGCTGATTATGGTTACCTTAATCGAAAGATTCGTATCCGTTCAAATTGAAAGAAGGGCTAAAAAGGCCATCATCTTGACCGCGGAAACGTTATTACTCTCAATAATTTGTTACTGGGTAGCCAGTTGGTCCTGGTTACAAAATCAAATCATTAGTATCCCTCTTTGGATTGTCTTAGGAACTATTATTGTCAATATCCTTTTGGGAAGATGGACCAGCCTGCGGCTTTCTGAATATTGGCGTTTTAGAGAAGTAATTAAACGCACTGAATTACCTGGAAAAAAGTAACGGCCCTATGTTTGATTTCATTAAAAAATCTCAATATATTCTGGGCGCCAATGCCCGAAATTTAGCTTATTTACGGCCCTCTAATTCTTTGAGGGCTATTCGTATTGCCGATAACAAACTTTTAGCTAAAAAGGTCTTAAAAAAAGCCGGCTTGCCGGTTTTGCAAACTTATTCAATTATCCAACACCCCAAAGAAATTAAAGAATTTGACTGGACTAGCTTACCGTCAGCTTTTGCCCTAAAACCAAACCGAGGCCTGGGCGGTGAAGGCATTCTTATCGTCTATGGCCGCAAGAAAAAATTTCCTTATCCCTGGATTAAAGCTAATAAAAAACAAGTTCAAATCAAGGATTTGCAAAATCATATTTTGAATATTTTGGAAGGAATTTTTTCTCTGACTAGTTTACCTGACGAGGCCTTTTTTGAAGAGCGAATCAAATTGTCTAAATTTTTAAAAGTTTATTCTTATCGAGGAATCCCCGATATTAGAATCATCGTCTATAATTCAGTTCCAGTAATGGCTGAATTACGCTTGCCCACCAAAGAATCCGGCGGTAAAGCCAATTTGCATTTAGGCGGTATTGGCGTAGGCATTGATTTGAGCAGTGGTATAACAACTACGGCTATCCAAAACGACCACTCGATTGAATATATTCCCGACACCAGATTACTCCTTCGCGGCATAGCTATCCCTGAATGGAAAGAAAATTTAAAATTGGCTATTCAAGCTCAACAGGTCTCTAAAATCGGTTTTCTGGGAGTAGATATTGCCATTGACCGAGATAAGGGTCCAGTTATCTTAGAACTTAATGCCCGACCGGGCTTATCTATCCAAATTGCCAATTTAGCTCCTCTCAAAGACCGCCTCCAAAGAGTTAAGGGTCTTAAAGTTAAAACTATCACCAAGGGAGTTAAAATTGCCCAAGACCTCTTTGGCGGAGAAATTGAAGAAGAATTAGAAGAAATCTCCGGTCGTAAAATGATCGGCGTTAATGAACTAATTGAGGTTCTCGACGCTGAAAGGAATAAGTATCCGACTATGGCTAAAATTGATACGGGGGCTTACCGGACAACTATTTGCCATACTTTGGCTAAACAATTAGAAGTTGACCGAATAATCGGCTATAAAAAAGTCAGAGGAGCTTTAGGTATGGAAGAAAGACCGATTATTAATCTTTCTTTTGTTTTAGATAAACGATTAGTCAGCACCGAGGCCTTTATAGCTGACCGCAGCGAGATGAAATACGACCTTATTGTCGGCCGTAAAGATTTAAAAAGATTCTTAGTTGACCCAGCCAAAAACGTCTTTATGACTCAAAGGGTTTTAGAAAAAGCCAAAGAAAGACGAGGTATAAAATGATGACAAAGGATAAAAATACAGAAATTATTATTCGAGAGGCGAAAAAACTCGGTCTAAAAGCAAGAATCATTTATCCGAAACGAAAACTTATTGAATTAACTAAGAATTCAAATAAATTTTTAGTCCAAGGGAATCTTCGAATTAATCTGAATCGGTTCGGGACAAGGAATATTCCTCTCTTTAAAGACTTATCCTATTTTTTCTGGCAAAAAAATAATATTCCTATTCCCAAAACAGTTACCGCTTTTTCTTTCCTGGAGGCAAAAAGGGGAATAAAAAATGTTCCTTTCCCTTTGGTTATCAAAGACGCCCGAGCCAGTCAAAGCAGAAATCTCTGGGTTAATATTTCTAATTTACCAAAAGCCCTTTCAATTTTGAAAAATCTATTTTCAAACCTTCTCACTGAAGCAGTTATTATCCAAGAATTTATCCGGGGCAAAGAATTTCGGATTTTGGTCCTCAAAGATGAAATCCTGGGCATCGCCCAGTTTGTTCCTCCTCTCTTAATTGGCGATGGTCGCTCGACCATAAAAAGATTGATTAAAGAATTAGAAAGGAAAACAAAGCGCCAAATCATTATTGACCAAGAAACTAAAAATCTAATTAAAAAACAAGGATTTTCTTTCAGCTCTATTTTACCAATTAACCAAAAATTATTTTTGAAAGAACATTCAAAAATTAGCCAGGGTGGACAGATCGAAAATATCTCCTTATCCCTGATTCATCCAGAAATAAAAAAAATGTGCCTGAAAGCAGTTAAGGTGACTGGTTTAGAATTAGCTGGTTTAGATATTATAGCCGAAGACCTGGCCAAATCACCAAAAGAACAGAAAATAAAATTTATTGAGATTAACGGCCGACCGGATATCTACATTCATCATTGCCCGGACATAGGAAAACCGGAAAACGTAACCAGAGAAATCTTAAAATATATCTTCAAATTATGAAAATACTTATTATCGGCTCTGATAAATCAAAAGAGAGCCAAATACTAAAAGAAGCCGCTCTTAAAAGAGGCCATCAGCTTAAAATAATCCCTTTGGCTAAATTGATTTTTCAAGGTCAAGAGAATTTAGTTATTACTACGCCAGCTGGTTTGGATATTAAAAATTTTGAAGCGATTTTATTCCGGGCTATTAGCCGGCATATTATTGAGGCAAAAATTGTTGCTCAATATATGGGAGATAATAAAAGGAAAGTAATTGATGAAATTCTGGCCCAAGGCAATTATGAATATCATAAATTTTTTATGCACAGTCGGCTTTGGACCAAACAAATTCCCCAACCAACTACTTTCTTCATTCTCAACTCTGCCAATCTCAAAGAGGTCGCTCGAAAAATCAAACCGCCTTTTATTATTAAACACATTAAAGAAATGCGTGGTCGGAGTAATTTTCGTTTTGACTCTCAAGAAGAATTATTTAATTTTTTTAAGAAAAAAGAACGACTAGGTCGTTATTTAATTCAAGAATGGTATCCAGCTAAATACTATTACCGCACCTTAGTTTTAGGTAACAAAGTGTTAGGGGCTATGGAACGGCTCTCGCTTCATTGCCAAGACCGACCCAAGATTCCTTTGAGTCAACGGGCGAAAAAGGTTAGCTTATCGCCATCTCTAAAAAAGATATCCCTTGAAGCAACCCAGGCCTTAGGCATTGAACTAGCTGGTCTGGATATTATGCCCGACAAAAAAGGTCAATTACGAATTTTGGAAATCAACCGCTCCCCCCAATTCAAGCGATTCACTCAAGTCACCGGCCTCAATGTGGCTGAAGAAATAATTAAATACATTGAGAAAAAATAGTCAAAAAAATCCATTTCAGCAAACAAAAAACAGGGCTAAACTCTGTTTTTTATTTTAGCTCCCCTGATGGGATGCGTTTAGAACCTTAGATTGGGATAAAATTATCTAACTTTTTCCAAATTTTCCCTGAGTTTCTCTTTATCGTGTCTAGCCTGCCATTCAATATTACTTGCCTTTCTGTGCGCCACCGAATAAGCAAGGCCCTGTTCCATCAAAGAACGCTCATAGAGTTCATGTAATATAATATAGGCTCTTTCTTTAGCTAAAACATCGTTATCCAGCCAAACTTCATTTTTAGGTATATAATTATAAACCAAATCATGGCCTCCTTCTGTAAAATTAACATCAAAAACACTTCTAACTAACCGCCCGCGAACAAGCCAAATGGAAATTTTATTATTTATTGTTTCTAGAAGTCGGCAATGAACCTTATCAATTGAAAGAACGCCTTTTTCATTCATTACTTTTTTGAAATCTCCTGTTTTTTTTCTTTCGGAGAGCTCTTTTTCATCAGCTAATCTAGAAGCCCTAGAGTAAGGATAACCCTTTTTCATCAACTGCCATTCAACTAAAAGACGATCAATAAAAAAGCGTCTTTCGTTGGGAACTGCTTCCCTGTCTATCCAAAATTCATATTTGGGAATAAAAGGAAAACAAAAATGTTGACCGAAATTAGTAAATTCTTTTTCCAAATCACGCCTAATCTTAAGGCCGTCTACCAACCAAATAACAATTTTCCCCCGGCTGCCTATTTTTTTTAGATAGAAGTTTTTCCTGTCCATGTGATTGTGGAAATCCGTCCCGCGCCAAAATATTTTATTAGAGGGCCTCGCCTTCGACTCGGGCTTCGCCTTCCGCAAAACGATGCTGGATATTAAAAATTAAATTTCTATTTTAGAAAAAAGAAAACTGCCTATCGCTAATATTATAATTGTTATTATACTCAAAACTAAAAAATCAGTTAATAATCCGAAATGAGCGCCGTTTACTAACGTTCCTCGCAAACCGTCAACACCGTATGAAAGCGGATTGATTCTGGCAACCGCCGTAATCGCTTTGGGTAATCCCTGAAGCGGGAATAAGGCGCCTGAAAGAAAAAATAAAGGCATTAACAAAAAATTCATAATCAGCTGAAAACCCTGCATATCTTTTAAAACTGAAGCGATAGCCGTTCCTAAGGCCGTAAAGAAAAGAGCGATAAGCGCCATAAAAATGAATGAAAGCAATAACAAACGAAGACTCATCGGTCTAAATCCGATAATTAAAGAAATTATAAATATAATAATTCCTTGAATCACAGCAACCGTTCCTCCTCCTAAAGTTCTTCCGAACATAATTTTTAAGCGAGAAACTGGCGCCACGAGCGTTTCTTTCAAAAACCCAAACTGTTTATCCCAGATTATCTCAATACCAGAAAACACAGCGGTAAAAAGAATGCCCATTGAAATAATGCCTGGGGCTAAAAATTGAATATAATCTCCTCCACCCGCTTTTTGGTAAATAGGCCCAAAACCAAAACCCAAAGCAAGCAACAATAGAAGCGGCTGGCCAAGAGAACCTACAATTCTTGCCCTAGAGCGAAAGTATCTTTTAATTTGTCTTAACCAAAGAATGTAAATTATTTGCATAGTTTTCTAAAATTAATGGCGGAAAATCCTTCTTCGTATTCTCATTCTTTCTGCAGGATTGACCTCTTCCTCGCGGATATTTTTTCCCGTAAAAGTCAAAAAAGCTTCTTCTAACGAAGTGGTTTTTGTTTGCTGTTTTAACTCTTCAGGAGTGCCTTGAACAATAATCTTACCGTGATCAATGATGGCAATCTTTTGGGTAACTTTGTCTGCTTCTTCTATATAATGAGTGGTAAAAAAAACCGTCATTCCTTCTTCTTTGTTTAAATTTTTAATGTAGCTCCAAATATGACTTCTTGTTTGAGGATCCAAACCTAAAGTTGGTTCATCTAAAAAAAGTATTTTAGGATGGTGAACTAATCCCCTGGCAACCTCAAGTCTTCTTTTCATCCCTCCTGAAAAATTCTTTACCAAATCGCTTTTTCTATCCCATAATTCCACAAATTTTAACAATTCCTCAATTCTTTTTCTCCTAATATCCTTTGGAACATTGTATAAAACACCGTGAAATTCCATATTTTCCTGGGCCGTCAGTTCGTCATCCAGGCTTGGGTCTTGAAAAACAATACCAAAAGAACGACGAACATCATTTTTTTCTCTAACAGGGTCGCTACCATTAATAAGAACTTGGCCGCTGGTTGGTTTTAAAAGGGTGGTCAGCATTCTTATTGTAGTTGTCTTGCCTGCTCCGTTTGGACCTAAAAAAGCAAAAATTTCTCCTTTGTTTACAAAAAAGGAGACATTGTCAACTGCCGTAAAATCACCGAATTTCTTTGTTAAATTCTCAACCTTAATCATAATATTTATTTTACCAAAAAATCGCCAAGAAGGCGATTTTTTGCGATAAAAGTTCAAACATTTTTTCGGGGTGGTTAAAATCAAACTTAAGCTCTTGATAGTAAACTTGTTCAAAACTTACTGCTTTAATACTTTTTTTCTAAGTCGAACGGACTGGGGAGTAATTTCCAACAACTCATTATCGGCCATAATCTCCAAACCACGTTCTAAGGTGAGCTTCATCGGAGGCGTTAAATTCAAAGCATCATCAAATCCAGATGCGCGCATATTAGTTAAGTGCTTTCCCTTGGTTGGATTGACGGCCATGTCCGTTCCCTTACTGACATTTCCAATAACCATGCCTTCATACACTTCTATGTTTGGACTAATATAAAGAGTTCCCCGGTCTTGTAAGTTATAAAGAGCATAACCAAGCGCTTTCCCTGTTACCATCGAAATCATGGAACCAACTTCGCGGCGTTTGACCTCACCCGCATGTGGCCGAAAGCCAATAACGCGTGAAGCCATAATTCCTTCCCCTCGTGTGTCGGTCATAAATTCCGAGCGAAGCCCAAGTAGACCGCGTGTTGGAATCTCAAAAACCAGCCGGGTGTCGGCATGATGCGTTTTCATTCCCATCATGGTTCCTTTACGCTTGGCAATCTTTTCAATAACGACACCAGACAGAGATTTTGGCACATCAATAATGAGTTCTTCAAACGGCTCAAGAGTTTGCCCCTCTTCTTCTTTTAAAATCACATGTGGTTGAGAAACTTGTACTTCATAACCTTCGCGGCGCATGTTTTCCAGCAAGATAGCAATATGCATTTCTCCACGCCCATAAACAATATACTGGTCTGCTTGGGAAAAATCAATCTTAATTCCTACATTTACTTCTAGCTCTTTTTCTAAGCGTTTTTTCAGTTGTGAATTCGTTACAAACTTTCCCTCCCGACCAGAAAAAGGAGAACTGTTGACCATGAACCCAAGAGAAATAGTTGGTTCATCGACGGCAATGTGCGGCAAAAGGTCAGCTGATTCATCTGTTGTCATTGTATCGCCAATATTGACTTCAGGAAATCCTGCGACAACAATAATGTCTCCTGCTTCAGCGTGTTGAACTTCTTTTCTTGTAAAACCCTCGAAAGTAAAAATCTTGGTTACTCTCCCTTTTTGCACTGTTCCATCGACTCGTTTGATAAAGAGTTGGTCTTTTTCTTTCACTGTCCCTTCATAGATACGAGCAATCGCTAAACGACCAAGATAGTTGTCGTAATCTAAATTAAACGACTGCATACGTAATGATTTATCTACTTCGGCCGGCGCTGGAACAACATTTTCTATTATCATATTAAGCAACGGCGTCATGTCCTTTGAATCCTGATCCAATTTCTTTTTAGCTATCCCATCTTTTCCAATAGTATAAACTGTCTGGAAATTCAGCTGGTCATTATTGGCTCCCAACTCCATAAACAGCTCGATTACCTCTTCAACGACTTCTTCTGGTCGAGCCGCCGGTTTGTCTATTTTATTTAAAACAACCAGCGGCTTAAGACCAATATCTAATGATTTTTTCAAAACAAATTTTGTCTGGGGCATGGGACCTTCTTGCGCATCAACAACAAGAAGCACAGAATCGATTGACCGTAAAACGCGTTCCACTTCCGAACCAAAATCCGCATGCCCTGGCGTATCAACGATATTAATCTTTGTCCCTTTATAAAACATGGAAGCATTTTTGGCATAAATTGTAATACCACGCTCTTTTTCAAGCGCGTTGCTGTCCATACTGACGGACTCGTTAATCGCCGCTCCCGTTTGACGCATCAAGGCATCAGTGATGGCTGTTTTCCCGTGGTCAACGTGGGCGATAATAGCAATGTTTCTGATTTCCATAAAATTCTGGATTTAATAAAAAAATGACATGCCCTACGGACATGGCTAATTAACTATAACAATTTTTGGCTAAGTTGTCCAGAAAAAGAGGCTATTAGAACCTGTTTGAAATGAAAATAAATCCGATATTTAATCATTAAAAATAGCCGCTCTCCTCTAATAAAAGCGGCTATTTTTATCGTCCTCTCGGCTATTTTACTTTTTCAAAATGACATTTTGATAAATCATTCTGTAAAGCGTTCCTAAACCAATCAGCATAAAGATAAGCCCAACCAACCAACCAACAAACGGGATTAAAACAATAATTCTTAAAGCAACAACACCTAAAACTACCGCCTGCCAATTAACTAAATATTTGTCTCTTTTCTTGACCACTTTAATCAACCAACTACCAAGGGCAATATTAGCCAAAGCCAAAGAGAGGAAAACTATTAGGATATAAGCAAGGCCAATTAATCCAGCCAACCAAGCGCCGATAACAGTGATTAAAATAATAATAGCCGCCACCGGAGTTAAAATCAGAGTCGCGAAGCCCCGACCAAGATTAGCCCAAAAATGAGCTAAACTTTCTTTGATAGCCCGTTCGGTCATATTTCTGAAAATATAAACCAAGACCAGTCCCACAGCTATTCCCATTAAGATTTTAATCAAAAATCCCAAAGTCAAAATACCAAAAAGCATTCCTCGGCTTTTAAACGCACTCGACTTTTTGACTTCTAGCTTTTTAAAATCAACTTCTCCTAAAATCTTGGCGCCTTCATCCATAGAGGCCTCTTCCGGTGAACTATAAATAAGGTTCTTGGCGATTTCGGCTTGAGGACCTAATTTTAGTTCATTAACTTTTGCCTTAACCTGACCGCCGATTTTACTATTAATAATTATCTGTCCACCGCCTAATAAAACATTACCAGCCACCGGCCCTTCTATATTTACTGTTCCACCACCAATGATTAAATCACCTCCGACTGAAGCTGATTTTGATATAGTAATGTTACCGCCGCCTAGAAATAAATCTTCCTCTACTTTGCTTTCAATAAGGATATTGCTGCCACCGGCATGAACACTATCACCAACATTACCCCGAATGACCATGGTATTCCCACCTGCAAAAATATTGCCTTCAACATTGCCATTGACGGTAATAACATTTCCACCTGCATATAAACTCTTTTCAATATCACCATCAATCGAAATCATATTACCGACCGTATAAAGATTCTTTACTTTTTCCTCTTTGTCTAAAGTTATATTCCCCCATTTTTTATCTGCTCTAAATTCAGCGGCCATAGCGCTAGAAAGACAAAAACTCCCTACTAAAATTATTCCGATGACGAAATATATTGTTTTTTTGAACTTCATGTTTTCACCCCCTTCCTTTTCTTTCTTATATTATACAAAAAAACCGTCTCTTTAGCAAGGCAGCGTTTAAAATTCTGTTCTGCATATTGAATGAGGTCAGAACCTATTTGCTTGCCCAAATTTCAAAAATTTCCCGAAGTTTCGGGAGATTTTTGGTTGACAAAATATTGCCCTTGCAGTATTATGTTTTAAAGTTCCTTAACTCAAACAAAGGAGGTTAATGATATGCCATTGGTAATAGTAAACCGAAAGGAAGGGGATGTGAATGATGCTGTATTGAGAGATCTGGTCAAAGTGCTTCCTGTAGTTGTTGCGAGTGCGTTGGATGTACCAGAAGAGCCAGAGGGAAGATTAAGTCCTAGCGATATTAAGGTCTGGACGGATAGTGGTTCCGAATTTGACGTGAATACCAAATCATTGGAGATCGTTATCTGGGCAACAGAATTCCCCGATAGGAAGGCAGATCTAGATAAACGACGGGAGCATATTGTGCGATGTGTCAAGAGCGTAATCCCTACAAAAATTCATGGGTTCGTCTGGGTACTCCTGCAGCCGGCGTCATTTGGAGAATTTTAATCATTAAAATTAAACAGGAGAACAAAAGGGCAGATTTACAAATAGTCTGCCTTTTTTATTCTGGACTTTATTGATTTTAAACGATGCAATATAAATAAAGATTAATAATTCGGGATAACAAACTTTTCTGATTTACTAAAGAATAACTTCAAATAGTGATAAAACAGTAATAACTTGGTTCTAATATTGTCCCTATCTTGACCCCTGAGTATACAGATAAATACTCTTAAGACTGCTTTTTATATCCAACTATTAAATACAAAATACCCACCGAAAAAGGTAAGAGCATATGCGGACTAAAGCCTTCTCCGATAATTATGGACGTAATAAACCCCGTTAATAAAGATATTGTGATCAAATAGCCCCCTGTTTTTTCATATTTCCAGCCCAAGGCCAATCCGATAAACATTAACGGAAAAGTTGTTAACCTAAGGTTGTCATACCAAGTGTATTCTTGATTAATAAACGGCAGCGGATTGCCATAACCAAAATAAAACGGCAGCCCCCCAAAGAAGAATAAAAGTGCGGCTATCCTAGTAATCCATTTTATTGTTCTTAATTTATTTTGATCCATAGCCTAATAATTATATTCTATAATATTATTATATCAAAAAATATTAAGTTTGTTTTGGTATTTTTTTTCTTGGCTCTGCATGCTGAAACGATTTTCGAACTTTTTGTGTAACGAAATATTGAATAATCTTAATAATTCGTTGATGAATAAAAAAAAGACCACCAGATTCGGCTGGTGGCCCCATTAAAATTATTGAGGTATAATTCAATACACCTATTCCCTTATAATGACTTTTGGTCTATAGGTCATTTGGATCACTTCTTCCCAGAATCCTCCTTGAGAAAAGATTTTTTGTACCTCAAATCCCTCTTCAGTCTTCTTGGGTTTGCTGCCGACGAACCCGACGTGCGCAGCGTAATTCATCTCTACGTCAGGGAAAAAGACAATAACGTAAATTTCGCCGTCTTGCATTTTCTCCACCGTTTCTCCATCGACGCAGAAGAAAAACTCTTTCTTTCCGGGAATACCAAAGGTTTCTTTATCAAAAACCCTTACTAATGGCTCTTTTTGATCCCCGAAAAGCTGTACTTTGATTTCGCAACACATCACCGGAAAACCATGAATGCACTTTATTTCCATAACTTTTTCTCCTTTATCTATTTAGATTTTTGCAGTAGATCCTTACCCCTTCCCTTATAAAATTATTTAATAACTAAAAACAGAATAGCACAAAGATACTATTCTGTCAATACCTATTTGCTAACAAAATAGATACAACCTGTAACTTGAAATACAACCTGTAACTTGAAAATAAAAAGAGCCGTTCTGCGTTTTGCAGAACGGCTTGTATATTGACCCTGGTAGATCTATCTCTCGTTAATCAAAACAGTCACTGCACTTCGGAGGCCCATAACCGCAAGCTTCATCCGAATGTCATCCTGCAATTCCTTGGTTTTCTCCTTGGCCAGTCTCATGAGTTCTCCCTGCATTAGAATTTTGCTGGGCCCTCCTTCGCTTATTCTTTCCGGCAAAAAACGATGCCATTCTCTATTGACCTTTATCCAGACATTACAGACACCTTTGTCTTTCCTTTGATGAACGGTTATAGACATCACGCCGTCTGGATTTGAGGCATCAAATAAATCCTGCTCTACATACCACATAGCCTCCTCCGGAGACTTAACTAAATTTTCACTCATTTGAATTCCTCCTCTCAAAATAAAATTTACTTGTATTCAAACCAATTCATTGACAAATAACTGATGTGATAATAACACTTTGATTTGATTTTGTCAAATAGGTTTGAATACCTGCCAAATATCCTACCCTCGGTACGAAAAAAACCGCGCTGTTGAGCGGTTTCTATCAGGGCTCCCCAGTTCAGCAACTATTATAAAACTCATTGAGGACTATGAATATATGGCGGTGATGAAGGAAAAATTATTAGAGATTAAAGAGATTTATAGGAATTTGCAATTATCTCCCT
>CAZPQT010000015.1:0-15648 GCA_964589195.1 uncultured Candidatus Saccharibacteria bacterium | reverse complement strand
GTCCCTTGGTTCCTAGACTTTAAAGTACGGCTTTCACCTTAACGTAGCCGTCTTTTGTCTGGGGAACTAAATCCAATAATTTTTTTCTTTCCTGTTTTGTCTTAGCCCGACCCCTATCCGGCCGACTAACATTTTCCAAGCCAGTTATTTGGGCAATTGGCTCAACTTTCTCTGTTTTAGCTTGCTTTAGTTTCTCCACAAAATCTAAAATAGCTGAAAGCTCTTTTTGAAACCTTCTCTTCTCTTTATCAGATAGACCAAAACGGGCTAATTTAGCCACATGTTCAATTTGTTCTTTTTTAAATTTCATAATTTCAAAGGCAGATTCCAAGGACTGTCCTTGGATCTGGTCATTTTAACGTCCTCAAAAATTCCTTTTCGTTAATAATTTTTACGCCTATTTTCTTAGCTTGGTTATATTTGGAACCCGGTTCTTTGCCCGCGACCACAAAATCCGTCTCTTTAGAAACCGAACTGGAAATATCACCGCCCAACTGTCTGATTTTTTCTTTGGCTTGTTCGCGGGTAAATTTATTCAATTCTCCAGTCAAGACAAAAGTCAGCCCAGCCAATTTTCTCTGAACTGTTTTGGTCTGACCAACCTGGACACCGTTTTTGATTAATCTGTCTATCAAACGTAGGTCAGTCTTGTTATTAAACCATTGATAAACACTTTGAGCAACTATTTGACCAATATCTTTTACTTTTAATAACTCTTCTAAACTGGCTGGCTCCAATTTATTCAAATTGCCAAAATATTGAGCTAAATTAATAGCTGTTTCTTCGCCGACATGACGGATACCCAGAGCATAAATAAACTTAGCCAAAGAAATCTTTCTGCTTTGCTCAATCGCCTCAATTAAATTAATAGCTGACTTTTCAGCAAAACGTTCTAAGGGGACCAAATCGCCCTGACTCAAGGAAAAAATGTCAGCCGGATTAGAGACCAATCTCTCATCCATTAATTGCTCAACAATTTTCGGCCCTAAACCTTCAATATCAAATCCTTTTTTAGAGGCAAAATGGATCAGCCGCTTCCTCTGTTGAGCGCCGCATTTCTTATTAGTACAGCGATGAACGGCCTCGCCTTTGGGCCGGATTACTTTAGAACCGCAGACCGGACAGCGCTGGGGCATCTGAAATTTCTTTTCTCTGCCGGAACGTAGTTTCTTGATTACCTTAACCACGTCAGGAATAACGTCACCAGCCCGTTGAACAATAACCGTATCGCCAATTCGAACATCTAATCGTTTTATTTCGTCTTCATTATGGAGAGTGGCTCGGGTGACTGAGGTGCCGCCAATCCTGACTGGTTTTAATTTGGCTACCGGTGTTAAAGCGCCGGTCCGACCGACTTGAACAACAATATTTTCAATGACCGTGGTCGCCTCTTTGGCCGGGAACTTAAAGGCAATGGCTCCCCGCGGCGCCTTGCCAACGACGCCTATTTTTTTAAAAACCTGATTATCATTAACACTAACAACCACGCCATCAATTTGATAAGGTAATCTGGCTCTAGCCCGGCCGATTTTATTCCAAAACTTAATTACTTCATTCAGATTACGGCAGTATTGACCCTGGTCAACCCGGAAACCCAAAGCCCAAGCAATCTGATGTTCTTCCCGATGGGTTTGCTGTCCAACGTCAGTAACTACATCATAAGCTAAAAAATCCAACTGACGGTCAGCGGCTATCTTCGGGTCAAGCTGCCTGATGCTGCCAGCGGCGGTATTACGCGGATTAGCATAAAGCGGCAAACCCTTCTTCTGACGCTGTTGATTAACCTGCTCAAAAACTTTTTTGGTCATATAGACCTCACCGCGCACTTCTATTGCACCTTTTTCCAAAAGAGCTTTAACTTTTTTCTCTATTTTCTTAGGAAGTTTCTGATGGATTTCTAATCTTAAAGGAATTGAAGCAATCGTCTTTAAATTTTGAGTAACATCTTCGCCAACTTTCCCGTCACCCCGCGTCGCCCCCTGAACAAAAACTCCATTCCTATAAATTAAGGTGATAGCAAAACCATCTATTTTTAACTCGGCAAAATAATCTAATCTTTGATGAGGAACCAATTTCTGAATCCGTTTTTGCCAGGCCTCAAACTCTTCCTGATAAAAAACATCTTCTAAAGAAAGCATCCGTTTCTTATGTCTGACTTTGACGAACTTATCTAAGGCCCGTCCGCTGACTCGCTGGGTCGGCGAATCAGCAGTGATTAAATCCGGAAACTGCTGTTCTAATTGGTATAATTCGTGCTTCAAGGAATCAAAAGCGGCATCAGATATCTCCGGCTGGTCTAAAACGTGATAACGATAATTGTTGTAGTTGATAACCTTCCTTAATTTGGCAATTCTCTTTTTGGCTTCGGCTTTAGTCATATAAATAGTATAGCCATTAAACGGCTAATTTTCAAGATTTGCCAGAAAGAAGAAAGGTGATATACTGGATGTAGTTTTCAAATTTTTATTATATGAAATTTACTCATCTTCATGTCCACAGCCACTATTCTTTACTTGATGGTCTGGCAAAAATAGACCAGCTTTTGGATGCTTGTCAGGAATTAAAAATGCCCTCCATTGCTTTAACTGACCACGGCTCTATGTACGGCTTAGTGGAATTTTATCAAAAGGCCAAAAAAAGAGGCATTAGACCGATTATTGGCAGCGAGCTCTATTTAGCTCCTGACGGTATGAACAACCGCCGGCCTAATATTGATAACAAGTTTTATCACTTAGTTGTTTTAGTTAAGAATAAGGAAGGTTATCGTAATTTAGTTCAATTAACTACTAAGGCCTATTTAGAAGGATTTTATTACAAGCCGCGGATTGACAAAGAATTATTAGCCAAGCATTCTGACGGCTTAATCGGTCTCTCTGGCTGCTTGAGCGGTGAAATTCCCAAAGCAATTATGAACGGGAAATTAGAAGAAGCAGCCAAACTGGCCTTGGAGTATAAAAAAATATTTGGCCGGGGCAATTTCTATTTGGAATTACAGCATCATCCTGGTTTAAAAGAACAAGAACCAGTTAATCAGGCCTTAATTAAAATTAGTCAAAAACACAAAATTCCTCTGGTGGCCACCAACGATGTCCATTATATCAAACCAGAAGACGCCGAAGCCCAAGATGTTTTAATGGGCATTCAGACCGATAAACGAATGTCTGATGAAAATCGAATGACTATGAGAAGCGATGATTTTTCTCTGCGACCAATTGACCAGATGGCTAAAGATTTCAAAAAGATACCCCAAGCAATCACTAACACTCAAAAAATTGTCAGTCAATGCGATTTTGAATTTGAATTAGGCAAGCTCCAATTACCTTATTTTGAAGTACCCAACGGACGAGAACCAGAGGAATATCTAAAAACACTGTGTCAAGCAGGATTAAAGGAGCGTAAATTTGAAACACCTCTTCAGGAAGTCCTGAAAAGGTTAGATTATGAGTTAGGGATTATTAAACAGACCGGCTTCGCTCATTATTTTCTTATCGTGGCTGATTTTGTCAACTGGGCTAAAGAAAATGGGATTGTCGTTGGCCCTGGACGAGGCAGCGCCGCCGGCTCTTTAGTTTCTTATCTCTTAAATATCACTGACATTGACCCCTTAAAATATGATTTGCTTTTTGAAAGATTTTTGAATCCAGAACGAATTTCAATGCCTGATATCGACCTGGATTTTGCTGACGACCGGCGCGATGAAGTCATTGAGTATGTTAGAAATAAATACGGCCAGAATCATGTAGCGCAAATTATTACTTTTGGAACAATGGCCGCTCGGGCAGCTATCCGTGATGTGGGACGAACTCTTGACTATTCCTATAATTTCTGCGACCAAATAGCCAAAATGATTCCCTTTGGAACAACCCTGGAAAGAGCCATCTATGAATCACCAGAGCTTCACAGTAGCTATGAATCAGATGAAAATACCAAACGATTGATTGATATGGCTATGAAATTAGAAGGAGTGGCCCGTCATGCTTCAACTCATGCGGCTGGCGTAGTGATTACCAAACAAGATATTAATAATTTAGTTCCTTGCCAACACCCTACTCAAAATGACCAGACTATTGTCACTCAATACGAAATGCATGCTATTGAGGATTTGGGTCTTCTAAAAATGGACTTTTTGGGATTGAAAACTTTAACAGTTATCCAAAACACCCTTAATCAAATTAA
The DNA here is from genome assembly GCA_964589195.1 of uncultured Candidatus Saccharibacteria bacterium. Classification (GTDB taxonomy): domain Bacteria; phylum Patescibacteriota; class Minisyncoccia; order Portnoybacterales; family UBA2143; genus CAZPQT01. Next base: position 11,472 of record CAZPQT010000015.1, on the reverse strand, counting down.
AGAATCAACTGGAGAGGAAATTGATTTAGCTAACCTTCCCTTAGATGACCGAAAAACCTTCCAGTTGCTCCGAGAGGCTAATAGCACAGGCGTTTTTCAACTGGAATCATCGGGGATGAAAAGATACCTTAGAGAACTCAAGCCGAATCAATTTGAAGACATTATTGCTATGGTCGCCTTATATCGTCCCGGACCAATAGAATTTATCCCGGAGTTTATTGCTCGCAAACGTGGTTACAAAAAAGTTAAATATCTCCATCCTCTACTCAAACCTATTCTGGAAAACACTTACGGGATAATGGTTTTTCAGGAACAACTGATGCTGATTGCCCGTGATTTAGCTGGTTTTACCCCCTTAGAAGCAGATGTCCTCCGCAAGGCAGTAGGTAAAAAAATTAAAAAACTTTTAGATGAACAAAAAGAGAAAATGATTGAGGGAATGACTAAAAATGAAATTGACAAGCAAATCGCTAACCGAATCTGGCAAACTATTGAACCATTTGCTCAATATGGCTTTAACGCCGCCCATGCCACTTGTTATGCTCTTATCGGCTACCAGACTGCCTTTCTTAAGGCGCATTACGGAACGGAATTTATGGCTGCTTTAATGACTTCTGAACAAAATGATATCGAAAGAATTGCCTTTTTGGTTGAGGAATGCCAGCAAATGAATATTAAAGTCCTGCCGCCAAATATTAATCAAAGCGACCAGAATTTTACCAAAGCTGGTGATAGAATAATCCATTTTGGCCTCAAGGCAGTCAAAAATGTTGGTCATAATGTTGTCCAGAGTATTGTTGAGGAAAGAAAGCAAAATGGACCATTTAAGTCAATCGCTGATTTTATTGAACGAGTAGAATCTAAAGACCTTAATAAAAAGTCCCTGGAAAGCTTGATTAAGTGCGGCGCTCTTGATAATTTTGGAGAAAGAAATCAACTTTTAGCTTCTCTGGAACAAATGCTCAATTTAGCCAGAGAAACTCAAAAAGCGAAACAAAATGGTCAAGTCAGCTTATTTACTGACCAAACAAAAACAACTCTTCCCTCTCTAAAAATGACTACGGCCATGGCGGCCAGCAAAAAAGAATGTCTTAGCTGGGAAAAAGAATTACTTGGTCTTTATATCTCCGAACATCCCCTGAAGGACTATCAACAACGATTGGCTAAGTTGGCGCTGCCCTGCCAAAAACTTTCTAACAACCAAATTGGTCACCGGGTCAGAATTGGCGGCATTATTAACAAGATTCAAAAAATTAATACCCGGGCTGGTCAATTAATGCTTTTTGTTGAAATTGAAGACTTAAGCGGCCGTATTGAGACACTAGTTTTTCCTAATGTTTTGGAACAAACAGCTACGGCCTGGCAGGAAGAAAAGATTGTTTTAGTCAGCGGTCGCTTAAGCGACCGCGACGGCAACTTGAAAATATTGTGCGACAGTGTTAAGGTGCTAAAGTAATATGTCTAAAAAAGAAGAATTACAATTAGAGAAAATACGCCATTCTTTATCGCATTTAATGAGCATGGTAATTATTAAAATGTATCCCGATGCAGGTTTAGGCGTTGGGCCAGCTATAGAAAATGGGTTTTATCAAGATTATAGCCTCCCCGAACCTATTTCGTCAGAATTACTACCCAAGATAGAGAAAGAAATCAAAAAAATGATCCGGCAAAATATTAAGTTTGAACAGCACGACATGAGTTTTGATAAGGCCTTAAAGCTGTATAAAAAAGATCCGTATAAGAGGGAAATGATAAGAGATTTAAAAAAAGCTGGCGAAAAAAAGCTAAGTTTTTACAGGTCTGACTGGTTTGAGAACCTATGTAAAGGCCCGCACGTTGCCTCGACTAAAGAAATTAAGCAGGATGCTTTTAAATTAACTAAAATAGCTGGGGCTTATTGGAAAGGCAACGAAAAAAACAAAATGCTTCAAAGGATTTATGGAATAGCTTTTAATAACAAAAAGGAATTAGATGAATATTTAGCCAAACAAGCGGAAGCAGAAAAAAGAGACCATCGAAAAATCGGTAAAGACTTGGATCTTTTTGTCTTTTCTGATTTAGTTGGCAAAGGATTACCTCTTCTTACGCCCAAAGGCTCTATCATCAGATATGAATTGGAAAAATTTATTACCGAAGAAGAAAATAAAAGAGGTTATTTACGGGTCTATACACCTGATTTGGCAAGATTAGAATTGTACAAACAATCAGGCCATTGGCAACATTACAAAGAGAGTATGTATCCACCAATTGACGTTGAAGGGGAAAATTATATGCTTCGTCCTATGGCCTGTCCTCATCATTTCATGCTTTACAGTTCCCGATTAAGGAGCTACCGCGAGCTTCCTTTAAGATACGCTGAAATTGTCAGGCAGTACCGCAAGGAACAATCAGGCGAACTATCTGGCCTTATCCGGCTAATGGCTTTTTCGCTCGTTGACGCTCATATTATCTGCCGGCCTGACCAGGTTGAGCAAGAATTTAAAAACGTACTGGAACTCATCCAATATAATATGAAAGTTCTCGACTTCAAGGACTACTGGTACCAATTTTCAAAATGGGATCCTAAAGATAAGAAAAAATACACTGATAATCCTAAATCATGGCGAGAAACCCAACAGCTAATGAAAAAAATATTGGACCAGTTAAACCTTGAATATGTTGAAACTGAAGGCGAAGCCGCTTTTTACGGACCCAAAACAGACATCCAGATAAAAAATGTTAATGGCAAAGAAGATACTCTTTTTACTGTTCAGATTGATTTTGATATGCCAGAAAAATTTGACTTAAATTACATAGATAAAAATGGAAAAAAACAAAAACCAATAGTTATTCATCGCGCTTCTATTGGCTGCCTTGAACGGACAATGGCTTTCCTAATTGAACAATATGGCGGCGCTTTTCCGGTTTGGTTATCACCTGTACAGGTCCAGATTATTCCAGTTGGCTCACACCACCAAAAATATGCTCAGCAAGTAGCCAAACGATTTCAAGAAGAAAATATCCGTCTGGAATTAAAAGACGATAACGAAACTGTCTCCAAAAAAATCCGTGAAGGCGAACTCCAAAAAGTCCCCTATCTCTTGATAGTAGGCGACAAAGAAATAAAATCTGATTCGGTGGCTGTTAGAGACAGAAAAAAGGGCGATCTTGGTCCAATGAAAACTAAAAAATTTATCGCTCAGATTAAAGAAGAAATAGAAAAAAGAAAATGACTATTTCGTCCGAATTTTAATTCGGAAACAAAATGGTCATCCTAAGCGAAGCGAAGGACCCCGTGGTATTCGTCCAAGATTCTTCACTCCGTTCAGAATGACACTTATGTCAACTATATCCTCTCCAACAGAAAAACTTGTTCGCAAATTCAAAAGCTTTGTTTTAAATAAACCAGAAGCCGCTTCAACTATCCACGTTGATTACATTGCCAGTAAAGTGGCTTCTTTTTATGAAAGAATTAGAAAAATATTAGATTACCAGGAAGAACATCTTTTTCGAAAAAATGCTATTGACCGAATACTTAAAAGGAAGCTATTTATTCAGCCAACTCTCAAAAACGAAATAGCTTATTCTTTGATTCGTGAACTAATCCGAGCCGGCTACTTACCTAATGATACTATTCCGGAAAATAAAACTGAAGATATTGAATCAATTATTGATAAATATGCATCTCTTATTGAGGTCTCCGCCAAGATAAGCTCCCAAGAAAAAGAAGAAACATTAAATTGGCTGATTAGTTTAGCTTCTTGTGAAATCGAAGAGAAATTAGCCCCCCCTTCAAAAGATAAAGCGCTGGCTGAATATATGTATGAAGTGATTAAAGAAAAAATTGTCCTTAGAAATATCGAACTTAGTCAAGAAGAAAAAGATACTCAAACTTTCATTGCTATTCAAAAAGCTCTGCTGCGAGCTGACCGAGCTTTATTAAATTACCGTTTGCTTGTCTGGCATTATCCAGAATGGATTAACCCTTCTGAAGAATTCCTTTCCCAAAATATTCTTCATCTTGAATCTTTTAAAGAAACTCTTTTTCGGGAAATCAATCATCCGCTGGGACCAAAATTCTTCCAGATTTGCAATCAATACAATGCCCCCTTCTTGATTTTAGGAGATATTCTTTTAAAAAATCCCTCGGTTAATTTTGAAAATCCAGAACATTTAGAAAAACTAATCAACCAGGCCTATCAAGAACGCTTTAAGCATTCTAAAAGTAAATTACATCGGGCGGCTATCTACAGCACGGCTTCTATTTTTGCTACCAAGATACTTTTGGCCTTGGCCATTGAGGTCCCCTTTGATTTATATATCACCGAACAACTTATTCCTCTCAGTTTAGGAATCAATATTATCTTTCCGCCTCTACTAATGTTTCTAATTGTCATGAGCATTAAGCCGCCTCCAGAGGAAAACACTCAAAAAGTTATTCTGGAAGTAATGAAGATTATTTTTCAGACAAAAAAACAAGAGGAATATGAAATTAAATCATCAATTAAAAGAAATTGGTTTCTCAGGGGGGTAATCAACTTGTTCTATTTAATCACTTTCTTAATTTCTTTTGGCTTAATTATTTGGGGTTTGATTAAATTAAATTTCAGCTGGTTAAGTACTTTAATTTTTCTAGTCTTTATTTCCTTGATTTGTTTTGCTGGTTTAAAAATCCGCCAGCGGTCCAAAGAATTAAGCATGGGAAAAGAAAAAGAGAGCGGCTGGCTTTTCTTGATAGACCTTTTTGCTTTACCTTTAGTCCGGGTGGGCAAATGGCTTTCCGGGCAATGGGCTAAATTTAATATTTTAGTCATTATTTTCAATCTAATTTTAGAAGTGCCTTTCCAAATCTTTGTTGAATTTTTGGAAAACTGGCGTCGTTTTCTTAAAGATAAAAAAGAAGAAATACAGTAAAATAAGAAAAATCGGAATAAAAAAAACCGTTCTTATTCTAGAACGGGTTTTTTATTACTCTTATTACTTAGTTAGAATCCGAGCCCCTTGACCAATAACTGCTATCGTATGTTCAAAGTGAGCCGATAAACTATTATCAGCTGTTTGATAACAAAAGCCATCTGGGCCTTTTTTAATGCCCGGCTGACCAAGAACAACCATGGGCTCAATAGCTAAAACCATGCCTGTTTCCATTTTTGGCCCTTTATGTCGCCGGCCAAAATTAGGAATATCTGGACTTTCGTGAAGTTGGCGGCCAACGCCATGACCGCAAAGCTCACGGACTACCTGGAAACCCTGTGCTTGAGCATATTTTTGAATAGTAAAAGAAATATCACCAATTGTCTTACCGGATTTAGCGCAAGCGATAGCTCTTCTCAGCGCTGTTTGGGTCACTTGGATTAATCGTCTAACTTCTGGAGAAACCGAACCAATGGCTAAAGTCACAGCCATATCAGAATAAAAATCCTTATAAATAAGACCTAAATCTAAACTCAAAATATCTCCCTCTTTTAATTCTCTCTTTGAGGGAACGCCATGAACAATTTGTTCATTAATGGAAGTACATAGACTATTCGGGAAACCGCCATAGCCCTTAAAAGCCGGCTTAGCACCAGATTTTAAAATAAGCTCTTCCGCGAGCTTATCTAATTCTTGAGTGGTCAGACCTGGCTTAACTTCGGCTTTTAATTCTCTGATAATTTTAGCCAGCATTTGACCAGCTTGAGCCATTATGGCAATTTCTTCTGGAGTTTTAATAGTAATCATAGAAATATATCCTAACCCTTAATTCATTATTCTAATGCCTTTTTAACCCCTTGATAAACATCCTCAATTGGCTGTTCGCCGCTAACCCTAATCAATTTTCCTTGTTTTTCATAATAATCAACGGCTGGTTGAACATCTTTTTCGTAAAAATCCAAACGGGCTTTGATGGCCTCCGGTTTGTCGTCAAAACGAGTTATTAATTCTCCGCCGCATTGAGGGCATTTTTTTAATTTCTTAGACTGGCCTATCCAGGGAATCTGTTGACCGCATTCTTTGCAAATTCGGCGTTTGGTCAACCGGTTAAATGCCTCTTTATTAGAAATATCTAATAAAATAACCTTGATATTTGTCCATTCATACCATTCAAAAATATCATCCATTAATTCTGCTTCCAGTAAGGAACGAGGACTACCATCAATAATTAATCCACTTAAGTTTAATTTGCCCTTTTTTTCTCCTATTTTCTCACTCCAGAGATGAGATATGAAAAAAGTTGGAGCCAGATCACCTTTACTGATAACCTTGTTTAATTTTTTTCCGGAAAAATCATCTTTTTTTATTCTGGCTCGCAATAAATCTCCGCTGCTCAAATAATCAAAGCCAGACTCTTTTTGGAGAAATTTGGCCTGGGTTCCTTTGCCGCAGCCGGACCGACCCATTAAAATAATAATTTGCGGTTGTTGATTGGACATAAATTAAAATCCTTCGTAATCCCTCATGGTTAACTGGCTGCCGACTTGTCGCATCATTTCCAAAACCACTGAAACAATAATCAACAGAGCCGTGCCGCCAATAGCAAAGCCGAAAGCAGTTATGCCGGTCGCCCCCTGAACAACAGAAGGTAAAACAGCGATGGTTCCCAAGAAAATAGCTCCGCAAAGTAAAACTCGATTAAGAATAAAATAAAGAAAATCAGAAGTTGGTCGGCCTGGTCGAATACCGGGAATAAAACCGCCCATTTTTTGTAAATTATTAGCCACGTTTTTCGGGTCAAAAGTAACCGCTGTGTAAAAATAAGTAAAGAGAACGACTAAAGCAAAATAAGCCGCCCCGTAAAACCAGGCATTCTCGAAAAGACGGCCTACTACTTGAGCCATATTAGCTAACCAGCCAATCTGGGAAGTGCCTAAAAAATTAGCCACCATGCCCGGAAAAAGCATAATTGATAAAGCAAAAATAATTGGGATAACCCCGGCTGGATTAATATTCAAAGGCAAATAAGTAGAGACACCGCCATAGATGCGATGACCGCGGACTCGTTTAGCATAAGAAACTGGAATATTGCGTCGGCCTTCAGTAATAATAACTACTCCGGTGGTAATAACCAAAGCTAAAGCCAAAAAGGCAAGATAAGAAGGAATTTTAGAAGGGTCGTAAGTCACGGCCATTTCTCTAATGGAAAGAGGCACCCGCGAAACAATTCCGGCAAAAATCAATAAAGAAACCCCGTTGCCAATGCCTTTTTCGGAAATTAACTCACCCAGCCACATTAAAAATAAAGCGCCGGCCATAATCACTGAAATAGAAGTGAACCATTGCATTGGCGAAAGCGAACCAATAATATTCTGCCGACTCAACAGGGTCAACATAGCATAGGACTGTAATCCGGCTAAAGGCACGGTCAACAGACGGCTATATTGATTAAACTTCTGCCGACCTCGCTCGCCTTCTTCTTTATAAAGGGCTTCTAATTGGGGAAAAATCATAGTTAAAAGCTGCATAATAATCGTGGCCGTAATAAACGGTCCCAAACCCAGCATGACAATGGATAAATTACTCATGGCCCCGCCAGTAAAAATATTTAAAAGACCAAATAATTGGTTATTGGCAAAAAACTGTTTTAATTGCTCCGTATCAATACCAGGCACCGGGATATTAGCCGCCACCCGGAAAACAACCAAAATCATCAAAACAAAAAATATTTTCTTGCGCAGGTCTTTAATTTTGAAGATTTGGATAATTTTATTGAGCCATTTCATAATCTATTTTGGATCAAAAGCTCGGAAAGCTAATTTTTAGAAGACGCAAGTTTGTTTCCAGCGGACAAACTTGCTCAGTACTCAGCAAAATTTTTTACCTTAGGTAAAAACCAAGCAATTTTGCCTCCGTATGCTTCTAAAAATTACTTTCTGAGCTTTTGCTTTATCTTTTCCTGAACGCTTTTTGATAACTTAACACCTTCAAACTCTAATTTCTTTTTTATTTCACCTTTCCCTAAAATCTTTACTTGGGGAATTCTGCCTCCTATTTTATCAATTAAACCCTTTTTCAACAAGCTTTGTTGAGAAACAATTTCTCCTGTTTTCCCGCCAGAGGCGGGTCCGCCTTTAGCGGAAAATTTCTTTTCAATATCTTCTATATTAAGAATGGATGCCTTAACTCGGAATCTGGACAATTTACTGCCTCGTCTTATTTTAACTTTGCCAACGCTACCTCTTTGTTTAGGTAATCGCTTGGATAAAGGAGTATCGCCACCAGCAAAACCCTGTCGCGGTTTGCGACCAGCCCGCGCTTTTTGCCCCTTAAGGCCACGACCAGCATAAGTCCCGTGCCTTCCACCACGACCAACCCGCTGGCGAGATTTCTTTTTGTAGACAGGTTTTAATTGATGTAATTGCATAGTCAAATTTCTAATAAATCATATCAAGGACAGTCCTTGGATTGATAGAAATTAGGATTTAGGAATTTTTAAGCTCTTTAATGCTTTAATCGTTGCCTGAGCATTGTTAAATTTATTACCGGTCCGACCAATTATCTTAGCTGAAATATTCCCAATACCAGCTAAGTTACAAATTACCCGTACCGCTCCCCCGGCTACAATTCCTCGACCAGGACGGCCTGGTTTCAATAAAACCTTGGCGCTACCGTACTTGGCCCCTACTTGATGAGGAATAGTCCCTTTTAATAAAGGTATCTTGATTAAATGTTTTTTTGCCTTGGCCGTCGCCTTTTCCACCGCTAAACTAACATCCTGGCCCTTGGCTACCCCTAAACCCACCTCACCTTTCTGATTACCAATGACCATGACGACCCGAAATCTAAAACGCCGGCCGCCAGCCACTACCCGCACCACCCGGGCCACATCAAGTAATTTTTGTTCATATTCAGCTTTTTCTTGTTGTTGGTAAAACATAATAGATTTTTGGAAGTAACACTCCCAAAAAATTAATCATTAAAACTTAAGTCCTTCTTCCCTGGCTCCTTCAGCTACTGCTTTGACTCGACCGTGATATTTATAGCCGCCTCGGTCAAAAACAACCTTTTCAATTCTTTTTTCCAGGGCTTTCTTGGCTACTAGCCGGCCGACTTCCTTAGCCAGCTGCATTTTAGTTAATCTTTTCTTACTTTTAATCTTGAGGTCGTCAAAACTAACCAAGGTTTCTCTTTTGTTATCATTAATTAACTGAACAGAGATGTGTTGATTGCTTCGGAAAACAGAAAAACGAGGGCATTCTTTGGTCCCCCTTACCTTGGCCCTCACTCGTCTATGTCGTCGATAAAGTTTTTCTTGTTTTAATTGCATAAAATTTATTCAGTAGTGGCGGCCTTCTTTCCTGATTTTCTCCTAATAACTTCCCCAACATAGTGAATCCCTTTGCCTTTATAGGGCTCGGGTTTGCGATAAGCCCTGATTTCAGCTGCTATTTGACCGACCATTTGTTTATCTATGCCAGAAATCGTAATGACATTTTTATCTACTTTGAACTCAATTCCGGCTGGCGCGACCACCTCTATAGGATGAGAAAATCCTAAATTTAAAATCAATTTATTATCCTGAAGAGAAGCCCGATAACCAACTCCCTCAATTTCTAATTTTTTTTCGAATCCTTCAGTCACTCCTTTGACCATATTAAAAATTAAAGCTCTCAATAATCCCCATAAAGCTGAACTATTTTTTGATTTTTCTTGAGGGATAACTTGCAATTCCTTGCCTGGGGCAAGTTCCTTATCTGGTGAATCCCTTAAAATCAACTTAATTTGAGGAGGAATAGATTGACTTAATTCCCCCTGGGGACCCTTTACTTTAATCTCCTGCTGATTAATTTTTATTTCTACGTTTTCTGGAATGATAATTAATTGTTTACCGATTTTTGACATAACTATTTTATCAAAATTTGGCTTTGCCAAATTTTGTGATTAAAATTGTCAGTCGCCTCAGGCGACTGAACCGAAACTTTACCAAATTTCACATAAAATTTCGCCGCCCAATCCTTTTTTCTTAGCCTCCTTGTTTGTCATTAACCCCTGAGAAGTAGAAATAATTGCTAAACCATATCCTTGTCTAACTGATTTGACTTGGCTCTTTTTGAGATAGATTCTCTGGCCAGGTTTACTGATTCTTTTTAGCTCTTTGATGACTGGCTGACCTTCTTCGTATTTTAATTTAATTTCTATAATCTTTTTTATTTTTCTTCCTTGAGTAGTTATTACCTCAATTAATCCTTCTTTTTCTAAAACTTTAGCTAAATTGAATTTTATTTTAGAAAAAGGGACATTAACTGTCTGATGAGAGACAGCTTGAGCATTTTTTATTCTAATTAACATGTCAGAGATTGGATCTACCATGATGATTTTTTGACGCCAGGGATTTCTCCTTTCCTGGCTAATTCTCTAAAACATATCCGACACAAACCAAACTTTCGCGAATAAGCTCTTTTGCGGCCACAGCGAAAACAACGCCGAACAAGACGGGTAGAAAATTTTGGTTTTTTTTGAGCTCGGGCAATAACTGATTTTTTAGCCATGTTTGATGGGAAATCCCAATAATTTAAACAGTTCTACTCCTTGTTGATGATTCTTGGCCGTAGTAACCACAACCACCTCTAAACCAAAAATATTCTTAGTACTTTCCGCAGAAATTTCTGGAAAAATAATTTGTTCTTTAAGGCCAATATTTAAATTACCGGATTGGTCAATATTCTTTTCAGGCAAACCATAGAAATCGCGACTGCGCGGTAGAACAATATGAACTAATCTATCCAAAAAATCATACATCCATTGGCCACGCAAGGTAATCATTAAACCAACGATCATCCCCTTTCTTGTCTTAAAAGCCGCTTCGGCTTTTTTAGCTGGACAAGGATTTGCTTTCTGGCCAGTAATCAAAGCCAAATCATGAGCCATCTCCTGGCGTATTTTTTCATCTTTCGCATTCGGATTAAAGCCAGTATTAACTACCACTTTAATAATCTTTGGCACAGCTAAATCGTTCTTGTAACCAAACTTTTCTTTCATAGATGGAATGGCTTGTTTTTGATATTTTTCTTTTAATGAAAGCATAACTATCTAAAATTATATTTCTTGATTACACTTCTTACAAATCCGATACTTCCCTTTTTCAGTCAACCGATAACCGAGACGGGCTGGCTGACCGCATTTAGGACAAATCAATTTAACATTGGAAACATTAATTGGTTTAGGCACTTCCACAATCTGACCTTTTTCTTTTTCTTGGCGGGGACGGCGATGTCTCTTGACAATATTAACTCCCTCCACCATTACTTTATCCTGACGAGGAAAGGCTTCCAGGACTTTAGCCTTTTTGCCCTTGTCTTTACCACTGATGATTAAAACGGTATCTCCTTTTTTTATTTTCATATTACAATACCTCCGGAGCTAACGAAACTATCTTGTCAAACCCCCTTTCTTTTAATTCTCGGGGCACTGGTCCGAAAATACGACCGCCTTTAGGATTAAAGCCATCAATAATTACTGCCGCATTGTCATCAAAACGGATATAGGAACCGTCAGCCCGACGATAGGTCTTTTTTT
>CAZPQT010000014.1:0-15987 GCA_964589195.1 uncultured Candidatus Saccharibacteria bacterium | reverse complement strand
AGTTTAATAAACAACGACCGCAAATTCCCTTATATCTTCCCGGAACTCCGAAAATAATTCAGTGGATTATTAAATACTCGGGCGGATTGATAAAAGACGAAAGGCAAGCAGCATATGTTTTAATAGGACTTGCAGTATTAGCGGTTATCATTTCTCTGTTCTTGTTTTTTGGTGGAGGAAATGGCAAAGAAACCACAGAAATCTTTGCGCCTCCAGCCGAAGCGCCATTAGAAGAGATTACTCCACCAGCATTTTAGACTATGTTTTCACTCAAGGCCTTTAAAAAGGGTTTTACACTTATTGAACTTCTTGTCGTTATTGCTATCATTGGTCTTTTGGCCAGTATTGTTTTGGTGAGTTTAAATAGTGCTAGAGCTAAAGCCAGAGACGCTAGAAGATTATCAGATATGCATCAAATACTTCTTGCTTTAGAAATGTATTACGATGACAATGGGCATTACTCCCCTATCTCTGGTGATGGTTGTTGTGATGGATGGGATCAAGGACCATGTGGCAGTGATCCATTTATTGGAGCGTTAGAGACAGCTGGTCTGATAAGTAAAGTTTCTACAGACCCTAGTGGTGGTTATGGAACGGGTTGTTACGGCTATAATTACTATCGCTATTCGGCTGGACTTTATGGTTGTGATTCTTCACGCGGTGCCTATTTTGTTCTTGGGGTTCGCGATATGGAAACAAGCGGGCGGCCGCATCCAGATAGTCCCGGCTGGAGTTGTCCCTTACGGAATTGGCAAAACGAATTTGATTGGGTAATTGGGGGATTTGAGCGATAATTTTTTAAAGAATTTGCCGCCAAAGAAAAACTTGAAATTGTTTTGTTATTCTTCTTGCTTTTTCCCAAAAAAGAATTTATTGGCCAGCCAGCCGAAAAAGATGCCGATAAGAGCGCCGGCCAAGATATCTAAGGGGTAATGAATTCCGACAAAAATTCTGGCTAAGCCAATTAAAAAACTGGCCGCAAAAAACAGCAGGCCAGCTTTTTTATTATAAAAATAAATAACCGCGCTTAAGGCAAAGAAAAAAGCCGCATGCCCGGAAGGAAAAGAACTGCTGGCTGAATGTTCTAATAATTGGTGGACTTGAAGAGCAACAAAAGGACGCGGTCGAAAATAGAGCCAGCGAATTATTTCCACAATAATTAAACGGCTAAAGAGAGCTGCTCCTAAAGATAAGACAACTATTTTAATCGTCTTCAGATATCTCTCTTTTTTGAATAAAAAATCCCAGCTCAACCAAGCCAATAAAAAACATACTAAAAGATAACCTAAGTACTCGGCCAAAAAAACAGCCAAGACATCTAAACAAAGCCATTGACCAGCCCATTGATTTAAAAAATGGAAAAGATAAAATTCCATTAAGTTTTAAGAAATTTTAATAATTCTTTTTTACTGGCTGGCCCAACCCGTAAAATTTTTGGCTGCTGGCCGGTTAAATCCAAAACCGTTAAAGGACGACTGGCCGGTAACTGACCAGCATCCAAAATTAAATCTGGTCGGGGATAGCTCTTGGCAAAAATTTTAATAATTTCAGCCGATGAACTTAAAGGAGACTGACCCGAAAAATTAGCCGAGGTAGCCGTGATTGGCTCGGTTAAATTAGCGAGTAAAGTTTGGGTCAAACGACAATCAGCAATCCTTAAACCAATAGTCCTTTGACCAGCTGTTAAAATATCCGGAACAATTTCTCTTTTTTTTAAAATAACTGTTACTGGTCCCGGCCAAACTGCCCTTAAAACTTTTTCTGTTTTTCTATCAATAAAAGCTAATTCTTTAGCCATGGCAATATCACGGACCATCACTGGCACCGGCTTGGTCTCTGGCCGTTTTTTGAGCTTAAAAAGCCGCTCCAGACAATGAACCCGCAAAGCATTAACCCCTAAGCCATAAACCGTATCAGTCGGATAAACTAAACTGCCGTTTCTTTGAATAATAGTGACTGCTTTCTGGATGATGGCTGGGTTATTCCAATCAGTTGATAAATTGACTTTAATGATTTCCATTGCTTCTTTAGATGACTAAATTAATCAGCCGATTGGGAATATAAATAATCTTTTTGGGCGGTTTATTGGTCAGCCACTTTTTAATCTTTTCTTGGGCTAAAGTTAGTTCTTTAACCTCTCTTTCGGTTATATCTTTTTTAACTTCTATTTTGTCCCTAACCTTGCCATTAATTTGGATAATTAACTGCCAGGTTTCTTGTTTAATTAGTTTTTGAGAATATTGAGGCCACTTTTCCAAAAAGATGCTTTTCTTATGACCCGACGTTTCCCATAATTCTTCTGTCAGATGAGGCGCCAGAGGAGCTAATAACCGCAAGAAAATTTCCGCTTCTTTTTTAGCTAAAACTCGTTTGTCTTCAGTCCAACTATTAACAAATTCCATAAAAGCCGCCACGGCCGTATTGAATTTCATTGCTTCTAAATCATCACCTACTTTTTTAATTAATTGATGTAATTTAGATAATAATTCTTTGTCAGTTTTAGAACCGATTTTTTGTTGGTCGCTAAATATCTGCCAAACCCGATTAAGAAAACGATAACAACCCTGGACTCCCTTAGTGCTCCAATTAATCATCTGGTCAAAAGGACCCATAAACATTTCATAAACCCGCAAAGTATCCGCCCCGCACTCTTTGATAACATCATCTGGTTTAATAACATTATTAAAACTTTTGCTCATCTTACGACCATCTTCCGCTAAAACCACACCGTGGGAATAACGACGCTGATAAGGTTCAATGGTCGGCACTATTCCTAAGTCATACAAAAATTTATGCCAAAAACGAGAATAAAGTAAATGAAGAGTAGTATGCTCCATACCGCCATTATATAAATCAACTGGCAGCCAGTATTTTAATTTTTTAGAATCAGCCAGCTTTTGAGCATTATTTGGGTCAATATATCTTAAAAAATACCAGGAAGAACCAGCCCAATTAGGCATAGTATCAGTTTCTCTTTGAGCCGGCCCGCTGCACTGAGGACATTTCGTCTCTACCCACTCTTTTATCTTAGCCAGAGGCGATTCTCCGGTTTGACTCGGTTCATATTTTTTCACGTAAGGCAATTCCACTGGCAAATCTTCTTCTGGAACAGCCACCGCTCCGCATTTAGAGCAATGGATAATTGGAATGGGCTCGCCCCAATAATGCTGCCGGGAGAATATCCAATCGCGCAGTTTATACTGAACCGTCCGTTGGCCAGATTTATTCTTGATTAACCAATCGGTAATTTTTTTTATCGCCTCCTGAGAAGACAGACCATTAAACTGGCCGGAATTAACTAACTGGCCGTAATCTACATAGGGTTCTTTAGAGATATTGCCGCCGCTAATCACTTCTCGAATTTCCAAATCATATTTTTTGGCAAATTGATAATCCCTTTTATCATGAGCCGGCACAATCATAACTGCCCCGCCGCCATAGGTAGCAATAACATAATCGCTGACCCAAATCGGTATTTTTTCCTGATTAATTGGATTCAAGCAATAAGAGCCAAGAAAAGCACCGGTTTTTTCTTTTTCTAATTGAGTTCTTTCAAACTCGCTTTTCTTTTTGGAATCAAGAACATATTTTCTGACCTTTTCTTTATTTTCCTTGATGGTCAATTTATCCAGTAAAGGATGCTCCGGGGCAATAATCATGGCCGTTATGCCGAAAACAGTATCAACCCGAGTGGTAAAAACAGTAATAATATCTTCTGAACCAACAACTGGAAAATTAATTTCCGTGCCAAAACTGCGACCAATCCAGTTAATCTGCTGGGTCTTAATTTTCTCTAAATAATTAACCTTATCCAAATCCTCAATTAATCTATCGGCGTATTTAGTAATTCTAAGCATCCATTGCTTAATGGTTTTTTTCTCGGTTTGAGCGCCGCAACGTTCGCATTTATTGCCAACTACTTCTTCATTAGCCAAACCAATTTTACAACTAGGACACCAGTTAATAGGCATTTCTGACTGATAAGCCAGACCTTTTTTAAAAAATTGCAAGAATATCCATTGCGACCATTTATAATATTTGGGGTCGGTCGTATTGATTTCTCTAGACCAGTCAAAGGAAAGGCCCAACGAATTCATTTGTTTTTTAAAAACCTTAATATTATTTTCCGTTACTTTGGCCGGATGAATACCGGTTTTAATGGCGTAATTTTCAGTAGGTAGACCAAAGGCATCCCAGCCCATAGGATAAAGCACATTATATCCTTCCATTCTCTTTTTACGAGCCAAAGCATCCAAAGCCGTATAGCTGCGGGCATGACCAACATGCAGACCATCGCCAGAAGGATATGGAAATTCCACCATAATATATTTTTTGGGCTTTTTGGAAAAATCCTCGGCCTGATACAGTTTCTGCTTGGCCCATTTCTTCTGCCACTTTTTTTCAATTTTTTGTGGATTGTATTTAGGCATAATTATATCCCAAACAACTTCCTTGCGTTTTTAGTTGTCTGTTGAGCCACTTCTTCAAGCTTAATCTTTTTAATTTGAGCGATTTTTTCAGCGACGTATTTAACATAAAGAGGTTCATTTCTTTTACTCCGATAAGGTATAGGAGTTAAATAAGGACAGTCGGTTTCTAATAAGATTCTTTCCAAAGGCAAGTTCTTAATGACCTTATCATAATCGCGGGCATAAGTAATCAATCCGTTAAAGCCAAAATAAAAGCCCATTTCCATTAATTTCTCGGCTTGCGACCAACGACCCATATAACAATGTAAAACTCCTCTAATCTGTGGCGAATTAGCCCCTGGACAGGCCATTGGGCAACTACTACAACCTGTCTGAAATTGGGTCAATAATTCAATCAAATCGTCATAGGCCTTGCGACAATGAAAAATAACCGGCTTGCCTGTTTGTTGAGCTAATTCTAATTGTTCTAATAAAACCTCTTTTTGTTTGTCTTTTGCCTCTTGGCTGACACTATCATTGTACTCTAGTCCAATTTCTCCCATGGCCACTACTTTGGGGTTTTTTAATAATTCTTTATATTTTTCTGAGTCAAATTCTTCTAATTCTCTGTTTTCTTCTTGAGCTCCTTTATCCTGTTTAAGATTATCCTCATGAATATGACTGGGATGCAAACCGACAGCCGCATAAACCCCTTCTTTGTATTTCTCCGCATATTCAACAGCCCGTTGACTGGTGCTATATTGAGCCCCGACGTTAATTAACCAAATATTTTCTTTTAAAGTCCGCTCAATTACTTCATGGCCATCGTCCTTGTAAGTATTAAAATTAACGTGAGCGTGAGTATCAATTAAAAAAGGATTGGACATAAAGATATGATAGCTCATTTCTGGGCTATTTTCAAGTAGTAACTAAAAAGAAAAAAGGCCGGGTTAAACTATCAACTCGACCTTATTTGTCCATTTTTACCTCCGATAAGTTTATCCAAAAAGAGCTTTCATAACCTGGTTAACGTTCTCAATGCCAGCCGTTATGAGACAGGCCTCTATAGAATTTCTCAGCTTATCTGGCATACGAACCAGAAAGGGTTTTTCATGTATTGGACAATCAGATACCCCTAAGGTTCCTTCTGGCCATTCAGGACATATAATAACCCCTCTTTGAGGAGTAATTGAAAAGTGATCGCTCATTCCCACAACTGCTTGACATTTTGGACAAATTGCTCCAAAAGATAAAACTTTCATATCTTCCATAATCTTCTCCTTTATTCTTTTGTTAAAGATTACCAATAAACTACCAAAAGAGAAATCTTTCGTCAATGTTTACAACCGGGGAAACAATGGCTCGGTTTTTTTGTTTTGTTTGATTTGAGCTGAAATTTTTTCTGATGTTTCTGGCATAAACGGTTCAAGTAAAGAAACTATTTCTTTAAGAGTAATTAGAAGTTCTGAAATAACTTGTTTAAATTTTTCCGGTTGGCTCTTAATCAACTGCCAAGGTTTATTCTTCTCAATGTATTCGTCGCAAGCGCTAATTAATTGCCAAACCAATTCTAAGGCCTCGTGGAATTTAATTTCTTCCATTGCTTTTTGATAACTTTTTTGGCTTGACTTAATTTTCCTAGTTAATTGACCAGCAGCAGATTTCGCCGGCTTAATTTTTTCTGACAAAGTTAGCACCCGGCTGACTAAATTACCTAACCCATTGGCTAAATCAGCATTATAGCGTTCTTCAAAACGCTTAATTGAAAAATCTCCATCCTGACCAAAAGAAATTTCCCGGAGCAAAAAATATCTAACGGCATCTGTTCCATATTTATCTACCAAATAAATTGGGTCAATAACATTGCCTAATGTTTTGCTCATTTTCTGCCCTTCTACTGTAAAAAAGCCGTGGACAAAGATTTTTTTGGGCGGTTCTAAACCAACGGCTAAAAGTAAGGCTGGCCAAAAAATAGCATGGAATTTAACAATATCTTTAGCAATTAAATGAAGGTCAGCTGGCCATAATTTTTCAAATTGCTTGAGATTACTCTCGTAACCAATAGCGGTGATATAGTTAGCTAATGCCTCTACCCAGACATATATTTTCTGCTTTTTGTCAAAAGGCAAAGGGATGCCCCATTTTACTTTTTGGCGGGAAATAGAAAGATTGCCTAAATCTTGTTTAAGCAAAGAAAGAACTTCTTTTTTGCGCTCTTTGGGTTCAATTATTATTTTATTTTTTTCTATCAACTCTTTAACTTGAGGCAAAAAATCAATTAGTTTGAAAAAATAGTTCTTTTCTGAAATCAATTTTGGTTCTTTTTTATGATAAGGACACTTGCCGTCAACTAAATCTTTTTTGAAAATAAAATCTTCACAGCCAGAACAATATAAGGCCTTATACTCATCTTGATAAACTTTTCCGCTTTGTTTAAGTTTTAATAAAAATTTCTCTACTCCTTTTTTATGCTTTTCATCTGTAGTTCTAATAAAATCGTCATAGGAAATATTGAGTTTTTTCCAGACATTTTTAAATGACTCGGCTATTTCATCAACAAATTTTTGAGGCGACTTGCCTGCTTTTTCTGCGGCCCGGGCAATGTTTTCGCCGTGTTCATCAGTACCAGTTAAAAAGAAAACTTGCTCGCTTTTCAAACGATGATAACGAGCTAAAACATCAGCCGCCACAGTAGTGTATGCTGTGCCGATATGCGGTGGCTGATTAGTATAGTATATAGGGGTAGTGATATAGAATCTTTTGGACATATTACTTATTTCCGACAATAACCACGAATTCGCCTTTGATTTTATCTTTTTTAATTTGGTCAATGATTTCTTCAATCTGGCCGCGGTAGATTGTCTCAAATTTTTTGGTTAGTTCGCGGCAGACAACAAGCGGACGGGATTGCTTCGCTCCGTCTTTGACGGAGTTCGCAATGACAAAAGACAGTTCTTCTAAGGTTTTTAAAATCCGGTGGGGGGATTCATAAAAAACAACTGTATATTTTGCCTGAACAACTTCCTGAAAAAACTTTCTTCTTTTTTTCTTGGTTGGCGGAAAGCCAAGGAAAATAAACTTATCGCCAGAAAAACCAGAAGCGCTTAAGGCGGTAATTAAAGCCGAGGGGCCTGGAATAGGGATAATTTTCAGATTAGGCAGACAATCAACTAAATAATTAATTAATTTAGCGCCCGGATCGCTAATCCCCGGCGTACCGGCTTCAGAAACCAAAGCTAAATCCTGGCCTCGCTTTAATTGCTCCAAAATATATTTAATTTTTGTTAATTTACTATGCTGATGATAGCTAATGGTTGGTTGGCTAATCTGATAATGAGTCAAAAGTTTTTTAGTTGTCCGAGTATCTTCACAGAGAATTAAATCTATTTCTTTTAAGATTCGTAAAGCCCGTGAGCTAACATCTTCTAAATTGCCGATAGGCGTAGCGATGACATACAAATTAAACATAAGCCCATTATACAAAGGACTGTCCTTGTTCGCAAGGACAGTCCTTTGATTTAAGCCTTTCAGTTTTGCTCAAGGTATAATTTAAATTTCTTTCTTTTGAAGGTCTTTTAGAAATTCAGCCACGGCGGCGGCTACAGGAACAGCTAAAATTATTCCTAAAATACCAGCTAATTTAGCCCCCATAAGCATAACAATAATAATGACCACCGGATTCAAGCCAACTGTTTTTTTCATCACTTGAGGATAAATAACATAGTTCTCTAATTGCTGAATAACAATATAAAGAAGAATGACTAATAGAGCCAGGAAAGGCGCCTGTAAAAAAGCCAGGATAACGGCTGGAATAGCTGCTAGAATCGGCCCGATATAAGGAATGATTTCAAAGAGAGCGGCGACTAAAGCTAAGGTTAAAGCATATTTTACCCCCAAGAAATAAAGGCCAATATAAGTCAAACACCCAATAATAAACATCAAGAGAAGTTCTCCTCTTAACCAACCGCCTATTTTATTTTCAATTCTCTCGATCAAATCAGAAACATAGGATTGATGTTCGTTAGGGGTTAAAGAAACTAAAAATCTTTTGGTGCCTTTTTCCTGAACAGCTAAATAAAAGGAAATGACCAAAATAATCATCGCTGACATCAAACCGCCAAAAAGACCAATAATAGTACCCAAAACGCTTGAGGTAGCTTGAGCTAATTTATTGCTAATTTTATCTAAGAAATTTTGTAAATTGCCTTCAAGTTTATACTTGCCCCACCATTCTTGAACACTTAATCCTATTTTCTCCATAAATTCTGGAAAATGAGCGGCTAATTGCTTAATCTGTTCAGCTAAAGGAGGAAAGATTAAAGTAACAATCAAAGCTAATAACAAAAGAAGGAGTAAATAAATAAAAATTACCCCTAAAAGACGAGGCACTTTGTGTCTCTGCAGCCAGCTAACCGGTCCATTGATGGCGGCGGCAATAATTACCGTCACAAAAACAATTATCAAAATATCGCGAATTAGATAAAGAAAAACTAAAACCAATAAGATAAAAATGACCCGCAGAATGGTTGAAGTGGAGATATTGATTGTTTGAGAATTATTCATATATTTAGTATCTTTTCAAATTTTCTTTTATCTTTAATCGGACCGATTAAAGCCAAATTTAATTTTTCCGGCTTAAAAATATCTTGAGCCACCCGTTGAATATCATTAACGGTAACTGCTTCAATTTTATCAAATTTCTCTTCTAAGGTCAAAATTTTCCCGGTTAACAGTTCCTGATTAGCGTAAAAAGAGGCCTGGGCATCAGAAGATTCCATACTAATCAGGGAGCTTCCTTTAATGTAATCCTTGGCTTTTCTTAATTCGGCCGGACTAATTTTTTGACGAGCTATTTTTTTGTATTCTCCAAGAATTATTTTAACCACTCTTTCTATTTTATTATTATCCGTACCGGCCTTAGTCAGTAGAAATCCGGTATCAGTATCATTAGAAGCGCCCGTACTAATTTCATAAGCTAGACCCAATCTCTCTCGAACCTTAATAAAAAGTCGCGAGCTCATATTACCGCCTAAAATAACCCCCAATAAACCTAAGGCGTATTTATCCGGATGGAAAATATCATAAGCCCGAACGCCTAAACAAAGATGGCTCTGGTCAGTTTTTTTGTAATAGATTAAAGAAGCCGGCCTGTTCTGTTTTTCTTTGACAGACAATTTATCCCTGACCAGTGCGGTATTCACCGTCTGAAAATACTTTTTAACTTTGGCCAAAGCCGAATTACGGCTAATTTTCCCAGCCACCACTACAATAGTATTCCTTGATGAATAATGTTCTCTCAAATATTTTATAAATTGAGCTCGTCTAATATTTTTAATCAACTTCTCGGTGCCGATTATCCGCCAACCGGCCGGCTGATCGCCGTAAAGAAGCTCGTTCCAGATATTATAGACATGACGAGCCGGATTGTCCAAATACATATTCAGTTCCTGTAGAATAGTCCCTTTCTCCCGATTAATTTCTGCCTGTTCTAATTTGGAATTTAAATAAATATCAGCCACCCAATCCAAGGCCAAATCTAAATGACTGGCATCAACTTTAGCCCAATAGCCGGTGTATTCCTGCCCGGTAAAGGCATTGTAGTGGCCGCCAATCTTATCTAAAGGTTCAATTAATTTCAAAGTATTGGGACGTTTTTTAGTCCCTTTAAAAAGAATATGCTCCAAGAAATGAGACAATCCGTTAATTTCTTTGGTCTCGTATTTAGAGCCGGTACCGACCAAAACTAAAACACTCACCGTTTTAGTCCCTTTGACCGGTAGGGTAATAATCCTTAACCCGTTTTTAAGAGTGGTTTTTTTATAATTAGCCATGTAATTCTTTTTCCCATTTGTAAGCCACTTTAAGATTAACCTTATACTCATCAATCTGACCATCTTTAATTTCCACATTCTGTCCGACAATTTTAGCTCCCGTAACATTCTTTTTCTGCTCACAGGCCTGACTAACTGCCTGTTTTATGGCATCTTCAAAACTTTTTGAAGAGGTGCCGATTAATTCTTTAACTTTAATCAAAGCCATTTTATTCACCTCCCTTCTAATCTTTCCCTCAAATAATCAACCAATCCTTTGATTTTTACCCGTTCTTGTTTCATAGTATCGCGGTCACGGACAGTAACATCATTATTCTTTAAACTGTCAAAGTCAACAGTAATAGTATATGGCGTGCCAATTTCGTCTTGGCGACGATAACGACGACCAATGGAACCCACTTCATCATATTGAGACATCCAACGGAGTTTGAGTAAATCGTAAACTTCTTTGGATTTTTTAACTAAATCTTTTTTATTCTTGACCAAAGGCAGCACGGCTGCTTTAATCGGAGCTAATTTTCTATCCAGCCGCAAAACAACCTCGTTCTCTTTTTTAGCCTCAGTGGTCTTTGTGCGACCTTCCTTAATCTCTTGATAAGCATCAATTAAGAAAGACAAAACACTGCGGTCAGTCCCAGCCGAAGTTTCAATAATATGAGGAATAAATTTCTTTTTTGTTTGCTCGTCAAAATAGCTCAAGTCCTGACCACTGTATTTGCTATGATTGGATAAATCCCAATCACCGCGGTCATGGATTCCTTCTATTTCGTCCCAGCCCCACGGAAACTTATACTCAACATCGATAGCTCTTTTAGCGTAATGAGCTAATTCGTCTTTTCGATGCTCCCGAAAACGTAAATTTTCTTTCTCAATTCCTAAATCTAAATACCATTTCATTCGTTCTTTTTGCCAATAATCAAACCACTTCTTTTTTTCTTTGGCGTCTGGTTGAATAAAATACTGCATCTCCATTTGCTCAAACTCGCGTGTTTTGAAAATAAAGTATCGAGTAGTAATTTCATTACGAAAGGCCTTACCAATTTGAGCAATACCAAAAGGGATTTTTAGCCGCATAGTATTTTTCATAAATTGGTAATTCATGTAAATGCCCTGACAAGTTTCTCCTCTTAGATAAGTAACAGCTGCTTCATTCTCAATTGAACCAACAAAGGTTTTCATCATCAGATTAAACTTTTTCTCTTCAGTTAATTGACCGCCGCAATCCGGACATTTATCCTCTTTTAAATAATCTTTGCGGAAGCGGTGGTGGCATTTCTTACACTCAACTAAAGAATCAGCAAAACCAGCTGTCAAATGACCTGAGGCCTGCCAGACCTTAGGCGACATTAAAATACTAGCGTCTATACCAACAATATCATCCCGATATTGAGTCATTGTCTTCCACCAACTTTGTTTGATATTGTTCTTTAACAAAGCGCCCAAAAAACCATAATCATAGCAGCTTTCAAAGCCGCCATAAATTTCGCTGGAAGGCGCAATAAACCCCCGGCGCTTGCAAAGAGAAACAATTTTTTCCATTAAATCTTGAGTCATATATAAAGTCTTTAATTAAATTATTCAACGACCAGGCCGTCTTGACGGCTAGTGGTTGGGTCGTTAGGTAATTCGGTATCAATAACTTGACTAATGCTTTCTAAAGCCAAGCCAGTAAAAATATCATGACCAGTCGCTTTGGATTGACCAACTAATTCCACAAAACTCCCTAAATGAGCTAATCCCGGCGTAATAGCCACCTGAAAAGCGACTTGTTTAACTGGCAAGAGAATGCCCGTGGCGGCTGGCAAATCACCCACCTGCCAAACTAAGCGGCCAGTCTGAGAATTATATTCTAAGTCAGTCTTAGTCGGACTGACTTTATTCTGCCACTGAACATGAGGCGGCAAAGAGGCCTCTATTTTAACTTGGTCAAGGTCATTGGCTGTATTTATTAATCGCCATTTAATTGTATAGGTAGTTGTTTGACCAACTCGAGGAGGAATTGGTCCGCTATTAAGAATTAAGTCGTCGCTATAATAACCTTTGGCTTGAAGGGTTATTTGACTGGCTACTTTAGTAATTATTTGGCTCTGACCAGCAATCTCAATATCTTTTAAAGAAAGAGGCGGCTGGGGAGAATCAATTTTAACTGTATTTGCTATTTTAAAATCCTTGTCACTATAATTAGCAATGGGCAAAGGATCTTTCACTTTAACTGAAAAAGTCAGCTGACCTACTTGATGAGGTCCTAAAAATTCCAAAGCCGGTAAATTACTGGCTTTCCAGGTAATGGTTTGACTGGCTCCGTCAAAAGAACCTTTTTTCAAATCTAAGCTGGTCAAATCTAAAACCTTGCCCTCTAATTTTGAAGTAATATTTACATCTCTAATACCAACATCGGTTGTATTCTCATAATCAATCTGATAAGTTAATTTTTGACCGGCCTGGGCAATATAGTCAATTGCCCCATTAACGGTTTGGTTGACTGATAAAGGAGAAAGAGAGATTTGCAGCGCACTGATGGTTTCCGCCAGAGGAGTAAACTGCTCCTCTTTAAAAAGACCTAATTGGGCCTGAAATGACTTAACTTGACCTTCTTCTCCCTGAATACTTCCTTGAATAAAAATCTTCCCTTCCTGGCCAGCCATTAAATCGCCTAAAGACCAAATTCTATCTTCTTCTAATGGCTGGGGTTCGGCTGTTTGAAAAGTAAAACCAGCTGGATAATCGAGTTGAATCTGTAAATCATCAAAAGAGACCTCGCCTTGATTTAAATATTTTAAAGAAAAATTAAAAGATTGACCGCTGACTAACCTGTTCGGCAAATCAAGGTCTAAAATTAAAGGGACGGAAATTATCTTAGTAGAAAACTCTGCCTGATTAGTGAAAGTAGAAGTAATTGCGCCTGGCTGATAGCTTAATTCGGCCCAGGCCTTTTTGGTTTCATCCTGCAGTCCAATAACCCTGACGGGCAATTCAATCTTGTTTTCCTGGCCAACTGCCAAATCAGGCAAGTCAATGGTTTGAACTAAATCTTCTGTCTCCAAGGGAATTGATTGGTCAGGATAGTGAAAAACTAATTTAATCGAGGTTAAATCCAATCGGGTCTGGTTTTGATATTTAACCAGATAGGTTATCTCTTCACCGCTAACTATTCGCTCGGCTCCTTTGATTTCTAATTTAACTTTATCTTTATCAAAGGAGGTTAAACCACGCCAGACAAACAAGCCGGCCATAGCTAAAAAAATAACTATGACTGAAATACTGCCCATCAGCCAGTATTTTTTTTGCTTAGGCGATAAGCCTCTTTTCTCCAGCTCCGGCCATTCTGAAGGGGCTTTTTTTTCTCTTTCCTGACCAGGTCGAAAAACCTCTGGCGGTTTTAAGCGCTCTTCAAATTCAGCCCCTGGTTTATATATTTTTTTCTTTAACTCATCTAACTCCATTGGTTTTATAATTGGCAACGAGGGGAAAAAGAAAAATTTATTCTTCTTTTCGACCAAGTGAACTAATTAGAAGCTATGCTTATCTTAACAGATGAACTGCTTTTTGTAAAAAATATTTTGAGTTTAATTCCCCATTCAAAAGAGATTCAATAAAAAAAGAAGTATCCTTTTGTGCCTCTCCGTATCCCAATAGTCCTAATAATTTCCTTTCAAAATCACTAATAATATTTCTAATATCTGGCTCTGGCTGATTAATCTGCTGGAAATTAGATAAAACCAACTGCCAAATACCAGTATCTTTTTCCGGGCCAGCCATGGTTTTATCAATTACTTCAGATAAATAATAGGCGGCGGCTAAACAAGGTAATTGCTGATGAAGTTCAGAGAATCTTTCAATGGTTTCAGCGCCAGTGATAATATCCAGATTTTTGCCGGGGGCAATAAGAAAATAACTCTGAAGAAAAAGCTCTAAATGGCCTTTTAATTTTGACTGACTTTTTCTAACGGCCTTGGCCCTAACCAAAATCTTGCCAAAATCCTTGGTATAAACAGTCAGCCAGCGGTCAAATTCTCCCAAATTGGCCCTTTTAATAATAATCCCCTGGGTTTTGTAGAGCATATAATCAGAAGCGAGAAGCAAGCTAAGTAGTTTTTAAAAGACGCAAATTTTTCTCCAGCGGAAAAATTTGCTCAGAATCCGGCAAAATTTTTTACCCTTGGTAAAAACCAAGCAATTTTGCCTCCTTATGCTTTTAAAAACTACTTAGCCTGCTTCTTATTATTTACTTTGCCTAATCCCTAACCAGATTTTTTGTTTGTCTAATTCAATTTCTTTTTCCACTAAAAATGACTCTTTTCTCTTGGTGCCAGTTTCTATTTGATTGGCGGAAACTTCTTTTTTAATTTCTGAAGTTTGCTTTTGGATTAATTTATTCAAAGAAGGGCTGGTTAAATAGCGAAGATAAATTTTATCTCTTGGTTCTAACCCGCCATCTTTACGCATACCCTGAATAAAACGGATCAAATCTCTAATCAGGCCAGCTGTTTTTAATTCTGCGGTTAATTCAGTATCTAGTTTAATCTCTTTACCAAAAACCACTTTTTTAACATTAATTTCTTCTTGAATCAAATTAACTAATTCTTTATCGGCGGCTATTTGCTTATTATTAATAATCAAGTTCCCTAACGGCTGTCTTACTTTAATCCCGGCTTCCGCTCTCTTAGCTAAAGCGACGGCCGCCAGTTGCCGAACCTCTGACATTTTTTCTTCCAATTTTTTATCAATTAATTTCTTGTTCGGTTTGGGATAATCACTTAAATGAACTGATTGTCCTTTTTCCAGTTTCTGATATATTTCTTCAGTCAGAAAAGGTAAGAAAGGAGCGGCTAATTTGGCTAAATTTAATAAAACAAAGGATAAAACTTTTTCCGCTTCTTTCTTCTCTTGCTTATTGGCTGGTTTTTGAAAACGGCGGCGCGAACGCCTAATATACCAATTGGAAAAATCATCTAAAAAATCATCAAATAAACGAGCCGCCTTAGTCAATTCATATTTATCCATCCAGTCAATCACTTCTTGATTAAGGGTATTAAATCGGGAAACAATCCATTTGTCTAAAATATTTTTGGGCTGAACTGATTTAGGAGCCAGGCATTCTTTATCAGTATAAGTATTTAAAAAAGTAAAAGAATTCCAAAAAGTGAGCATGGTCCGGCGGAAGGTTTCGGCAATCCTTTTTTCAGAAACAATATAGTCCTCGCCCATAGGCGTGCTGGTTAATAAAAAGTAGCGCAAGGCATCAGCGCCGTATTGCTCAAAAATAATTTCAGGAGGGGTATAATTTTTTAAACGCTTAGAAAGTTTTTTGCCATCTTCGCCTAAAATCAAACCATTAACAATAACATTTTTAAAAGATGGCTGATTTTTGCCCAAGCCCAGGTTCTTCAAAGTTAAAGCAGTGGCTAAAACATGCAAGGTATAAAACCAACCGCGGGTCTGGTCTATGCCTTCAGCAATAAAATCAGCCGGGAAGGTTTTTTCAACCAACTTTTTATTCTGAAAAGGATAATGCCATTGACTATAAGGCATCGAGCCGGACTCAAACCAGCAGTCAAAAACTTCGTAAATTCTTTTCATCTGACCGCCGCAAGAACATTTCAAAATGACTTTATCAATCGTCGGCCGATGCAAATCTTTAATTGTCTGGCCCAATTCCTTGATACTGCCAATCGCTTTCTGCTTTTTGCATTCCTGACATTGCCAAATAGGAATAGGCGCTCCCCAATAACGATTTCGGGAAACTG
>CAZPQT010000013.1:8671-17273 GCA_964589195.1 uncultured Candidatus Saccharibacteria bacterium | reverse complement strand
CAAGGACTGTCTCTGAGGGACTGTCCCTGATAAATGTCAATTATGGACTATCCTAAAATCATTTTCATTGGCACTTCGCAATTTGCCGTGCCTTCTTTGGAAAACTTAATCAAAAACAAATATAATATAATTAAAGTAATTACTGCTCCGGATAAGCCGACCGGTCGGAAGCAGGAAATCACTCCTTTACCAATCAAACAAATCGCTTTAAAATACAAGTTACCTTTTTTCCAGCCAGAAAAAATAGCTGAGATTGCCTTAGAAATATCAAAACTCAAACCAGATTTGATTATTTTAGCTGCTTATGGTAAAATGATTCCTAAAGATATTTTAGAAATTCCTAAATTTGGTTGTCTTAATCTACATCCTTCTCTTTTGCCTAAATATCGCGGTCCCTCGCCTATGCAAACAACTATCCTTAATAATGATAAGAAAACCGGTCTGACAATTATGTTGATGGACGAAAAAATTGACCATGGTCCCATTATCGGACAAAAAAAGATGGCTATCGCTTCTGATGAAAATTATCAAACTTTAGAAAAAAAATTAGCTCAATTAGCCGCCAGTTTTTTAATAGAAATCCTCCCTCAATATCTTCAAAATAAGATTAAACCGCAACCACAAAACGAAAGCCGAGCCAGCTACACTAAAATATTAACCCGGCAAGATGGCCAGATTGATTGGCAACAAAGCGCCCAGGTAATTGCCAGAAAAATCAGAGCTTTTTATCCCTGGCCTGGCGCCTGGACTGACTTTAACGGGAAAAGAATAAAGATTCTCAAAGCTAAAGCTGTTGAGCAAAAACAAGAAGCAACTCTTCCTACTAAGAAGGGTTTTTTATTTTTAGAACTTGTCCAACCAGCCGGCAAAAAACCAATGACCGGTCAGGAATTTTTCAGAGGACACCTTAATATAAAAATATCTTCAGGGACTGTCTCTAAATAGCAGTCCTTTAGACCAGGAACCGTCCTTGTATTTGCTTTTTAAAAAGCAAATACAAGGACGGTTCCTGACAAAAAGCAAGCCACTGGTAACAGTTTTTTAACAACTAAACTCAGAAAGGAGGAAATAGTGATGATTTCGCAAAGACAATTGAAGAAAGAATTGACTGACAAGATAAAGAAAGAAAAAAAGAAAAGATTAGAGACATTTATGGAAATTGTTGCTGAAATGCTTACTTCTGAAAGAACATTCTTTGAGAAACCAGAACGAATTAAAAATATCATCAAAAGAGAAGTCAGCCAAAAAATGGAAGAGTTAAAAATGAGAAAGCTTTCTCCGGAAGAGAGACGTTTCATTTCTCATTTAGCTTTAGCCGTTTCCAAAAGAGACGAGGAAAGAGACGAAAAAGCTTTTGATAAAATCTGTCATCGTCTTAGAAATCGCTTAATGAATCTAGGTGGCTTCTCGGCCAGGATTAATAAACTGACTAAAGGCGTAATTAAGTTATCGGAAATCTCTCCCAGTATAAAAGAAGATTCTGAAGCATTACTGGATGAACTAAAACTAACTGAAAAAGAGATAAGAAATAAAAGTAATGGAGTAAAAAAATAGGCAAGACCAAGATAGGAAAAGAGGGACAATAATAAAAAAGGATGAGCCAAAAGCTTATCCTTTTATTTTTCCTCGTTTTTGCTATACTATTTACGAGGGCAAGCCCCTAAAGAGCAGCAAGGACTGTCCTCGGATAACATCTATGTCTTTTTCTATTGGCATTGTCGGCCTGCCTAATGTCGGCAAATCAACTCTTTTTAAAGCGCTGACTAAACAAGCAGTGGATATTTCTAATTATCCTTTTTGCACTATTGACCCCAATATTGGCGTGGTGGCCGTGCCTGACGAACATTTAGAAAAAATTGCCGTCGTAGTCAAACCGAAAAAGATTACTCCCACGGTCATTGAATTTGTTGATATTGCCGGCTTGGTCAAAAATGCTCATCAAGGCGAGGGTTTAGGCAATCAATTTTTAGCCCGCATCCGGGAAGTTGACGCTATTTGTCAGGTAGTCAGAGTTTTTAAAAACGAAAAAATTACTCACGTTGAAGGACAACCCGATCCCCAACGCGACATTGAAATAGTTAACACCGAACTGATAATGAAAGATTTGGAAACGATTGAAAAACACTTAGAAAAAGTTAGAAAACAAGCTAAGACCAACGACAAAAAGTCAGTTGAGGAATTGGAAGTATTGAATAAAATGAAAGAAACATTGAGCCAAGAAAAGACGCTTATTAGCCAACCAGAGATAATGGTTAATCAATCTTTGATTAAGGAATTAGGCCTTTTAACCGCTAAACCAGTTATTTATGTTTTTAATGTCAGCGGTTCTCAAGAAAAAACCCCGAGTCAGGGAGTGGCTCTTGACCTTAAATTAGAATCGGATACGAGTGAATTATCCGAAGCAGAACAAAAAGAACTGGAATTATCCCCTTCTCAATTAGACCAGTTAATTAAGGCCTGCTATCAGACCTTAGATTTAATCATCTTTTATACTATCACTGGTGGTCAGGAAACAAGAGCCTGGACTTTAAAAAATGGCTTAAAAGTCCCTCAAGCCGGCGGGGTGGTCCATAGCGACTTTGAAGAAAAATTTATTCGGGCCGAAGTAATCAATTGGCAGAAATTAGTTGAAGCCAAAAGCTGGTCATCCGCCCGCGAAAAAGGCATCCTCCGCATTGAAGGAAAAGGATATGTCGTCCAGGACGGAGATGTTATAGAATTTAAAATATAAGAATGTTCTACTTAGGGACTGTCCTTCAGATAAGACCAAGGACTGTCCTTGGAATGCAGTCCTTGACCTCCTTTCTTTTCTCTGCTACCCTATTTTTATGAACGAAGAAAACAAAACATATCAACTAACTTATTTGCTTTCTCCTCTGCTGGAGCAAAAAAAATTAGAAGAAACCAGCCAAAAGATTAAAAAATGGATTATTGAAAAAGGCGGTTCTCTCTCTGAAAAAGAAAATTTATCTCCTGGTCTCAAGAAAAATTTAGCTTACCCTCTTAAAAAACATCGCCAGGCCTTTTATTTTAATCTCAATTTTCTTTTGGCCGGCCAGCTGATTAACCAACTTAGCCAACAACTAAATTTAGAAAAGGATATCCTCCGTTATTTTATTATCACTAAGAAAAAAACAAAATATAAACCAATTCAAGAAGCGATTAACCATAAAATAGTTGACCGAATAGAACCATTGGTGGCCAAAGAAATCCCTCTTTTCGAAAAACCAATCCAAGATAAAACACCCCCCGTAAAAAAACTTGCCAGAGGCGAGTCTGCCCCTGGCAGAGAAAAAGTCAAAATAGAAGAGTTGGATAAAAAACTGGAGGAAATACTTAACCAATAAAACAATGAAACAATGGAACAATAAAACAATAAAAATTGTTATATTGTTTGATTATTAATTGTTAATTGAATTTATGAACTTCAATAAAGCTATTATTGCCGGTAACTTAACCCGCGACCCGGAAATTAGGAGTTTGCCTTCTGGTCAATCAGTTGCCTCTTTTGGTGTAGCCAGCAACCGACACTATACTGATAAAGAAGGCAATAAACAGCAAAGTACTGAATTTCACAACATCGTTGCTTTTGGCAAACGAGCTGATATCTGTTCTCGGTATTTAAAAAAAGGCATGCCTATTTTAGTAGAAGGACGTCTGCAAACCAATAATTGGCAAGGTCAAGATGGGGTTAAAAGATACCGGACAGAAATAATTATGGAATTTATGCAAATGGGTCCTCGCTTAGCTGGCGCTGGTTCGTCTAGCCCAACCACTCCAGTCGAAACCCCAGACCAAGCAGAACTAACTCCTATCTCTCAAGAAGAAATCCCGATTATTGAAGCAGAAGAACCAATAGAAACTAAAGATGAAAACTCCGTAAATCCAACTAAAGACGAATCCATCTCCAGCGAAAAAGAAACAGAAACCAAAGAAGAAGTTGATGTAAATAATATCCCTTTTTAAAAATTCTACTTAGGGACTTCCTCGTCAGACCAAGAACTGTCCCTTGATTCTTATGAAAAATTGTTTTTTTTGTCAGCAAAAAATTCAAGAAATTGACTATCAGGACATCGAACTGCTTCGTCGGTTTATTTCTGGTCAGGCAAAAATACTGCCGCCCAAGCGAACCGGCACCTGCGCTAAACACCAAAGAAAATTAGCTAAAGCAATAAAAAGAGCCCGTATTATGGGGCTGCTGCCGTTTACCATAAAGTGACGATTTTTCTAAACTTGTTCCTGAACTGCCTTTTTTATCCCCTTAACAATCTCCGTGACTAAACGGGGATTTTCTTTTAAGTGGGCCTTCGCCCCCTCCAAACCCTGACCAAGCTTTTCTTCTCCGTAATTAAACCAGGCGCCCCGGCGGCTAACCACGCCGAACTTTAAGCCAGTATTTATAATATCAGCCAAACGAGAAATCCCCTCGTTCCAAAAAATATCAAACTCGGCCTGTTGAAAAGGCGGCGCCACCTTATTTTTAACCACCTTGGCCTTTATTCTATTG
This sequence comes from uncultured Candidatus Saccharibacteria bacterium, assembly GCA_964589195.1. Lineage (GTDB taxonomy): Bacteria > Patescibacteriota > Minisyncoccia > Portnoybacterales > UBA2143 > CAZPQT01. The sequence goes on along the minus strand of CAZPQT010000013.1, from coordinate 12,766 downwards.
CCGATAATCTGATCGCCTTGCTGAATTTTAGCCGCCCGGCGCAGTTCCAGCCGAACAGACGAATAAAATTTCAAGGCCTTGCCCCCCGGCGTATCTTCGGGTGAATTACTAACTAAACATCCATCTACAAAATAATTATGGTTCTCCGAAACCGAAATATCAAATCGCCGCTTACTGATATATGTGCCATCTTGACCTGGTACTCGCTTTTTAATCTTTTTAATTTTCATCGGTCGAAGTGTAGAATATATTTGTGTCTCTTGACTGGATGACTTTTTATAATGTTTATGATATGAAATCGGCAGCTTATGCCACATAGCAGGAGAAACATATGGAGCGATTAACTCAAAAAGTTTTTTTGATTGAGAAACAGAAAATAGAAGTGCGCGATATTTATTAATCTTACGTAGCGTTGTTTTAATATCAAAACGGTGAAATATACGTAAAATTCGTTGCTGACTCACTTTATCTTGAAATCCATTTGTATAGATTGTAGCCCGAGGTCTCCGTATATATTCTTTTCCCTTCCACCGAGAAGTACCTATCTGGAGAGTCCCATCACCACAATACCAGGCAGCTATTGCCTGCGGATCAATATACTCAACAATTTCCTCCGGCACAATCTTTTTACCCTTAGGATAAAAAATATTATATAAATCACCAAAACGTAATAAATGACGAGATTCAATAATTGCGTTGTTGCGTTTTGTCTTCAGACAAATATTACTTGATAAATTACCTAATTTTTCACCTAACCACCTTACATAAAGAGCTTGTTTGGCACCATGCTCTTCTCGGAAATACGCTGTTTGTTCATTATTCTTTTTAAGATTACCATCACCTAATATAGAACCAAGTAAAAGCTGTTCTTGTTCTGATGTAAGCTTTTCATTTTTGATAAGAATAGAAATTTCATCTCCTACTTGAAGGTCCCCCGCCTTCTTCCATCCTTGAGCAGTATAAATCTTATGTTCAGGAGTACAAGAAAATCCCCGACGTCCATTACCTGTATGATTCTGAATAAAAAATTGAAGAAAAGTATCTGTCTCGCCATTTATGTGCCAATTGACTATACGCTGAGGTTCAATGCATTTCTTTTTAAAGTTATAAGAAAGAACATTAAGTGGAAGTCGCTGGTTCACAATAGTACCAATCTTTTTTTTAGACCCGTCAGCTAAAGTAACTAATGAATCGTACGAAAAACATCCAAACATCACCCCTATTTTCATCCTAATCTGATTGATAAAAACAATTGTCGTCTCACTCTTAGCAGTAATAGCAGTTAACTTTCGAAGCGCTTGACTCATCAAACGGGCTTGCAAGCCAATATGCTGCTGACCCATTTCCCCTTCAATTTCTACCCGCGGCGTTAAAGCCGCCACCGAATCAACCACCACTAAATCAACGGCGCCTGACTTGACCAAACTTTCCAAAATTTCCAAGGCCTGTTCCCCGGTATCGGGCTGGGAAATAAATAAATCATTAACTTTGACCCCTATTTTTTTAGCGTATTCCGGGTCTAAAGCATGCTCCGCATCAATAAAAGCCGCTAAACCGCCTCTTCTTTGAACCTCGGCAATAGCATGAAGAGCCAAAGTGCTTTTGCCGCTTGATTCCAGACCAAAAATTTCAATAATTCTGCCCTTAGGCAAGCCGCCCACTCCTAAAGCCAAGTCCAAAGAAATAGAGCCAGTCGGTATAGCATCAACATTAACATGTTTGGCCTCGCCTAATTTCATAATTGCCCCATCGCCAAAACGCCCCCTGATTTCATCCACTGTCGCCTCTAATATTTTAATTCTATCATCTCTCCCCTCCTTATTTTTTTGCTTAGCCATATTTTTAGAATTTATATTTCTCTTTCCTCTCCTTCATCAATAAAGATGTCCCTTGGTTTGGCTCCGTCAGCTGGACCAACTATCCCTCTCTCTTCCAACATATCCAATAATCTGGCGGCCCGGGCATAACCAATGCGCAGCCGCCGCTGCAATAAAGAAGCCGAGGCCTTGCCGGCCTGGATAATTATCTCTTTAGCTTCTTTATACAACTCGTCATCTGTTTCCGAACCGGTTAAACTAAAACCTAAGCCGGCTTCGGCTTGAGCAGTTCGACCAACGGCTATTTCTTCGTCATATTGCGGTGGTCTGGCTTTTCTCAAATAATCAGTAACTTTTTTAATCTCTTTATCGGAGATATAAGCGCCTTGGATACGGCAAGGCTTAGCTGAATTGCCGGCTAAAAAGAGCATATCGCCATTACCTAATAGTTTTTCAGCGCCGGCCATATCTAAAATTGTCCGGGAGTCAATCTGGGAAGCTACCTGAAAGGAAACACGGGAAGTAATATTGGCTTTAATCAGACCGGTAATTACTTCTACAGAAGGTCGCTGGGTAGAAACAACCAAATGAATGCCGACAGCCCGGGCCATCTGGGCCAGCCGAACAATACTCGCCTCTACTTCCCGACCATGGGAAGCCATTAAATCAGCTAATTCATCAATAACAATGGCGATATATGAAAGTCGACCATTTGGACTCTCTGAATTTATATTTTTATTATAACTGCCAATATCTCGTTGACCAGCCTCCTGAAGGACTTCAAAACGCCGTTCCATCTCCCTGACCGCCCAATGAAGAGCGCTAATTGCTTTATCAGCTTGGATAATTACCGGAGTGAGCAAATGGGGAATGGAATTATAGGCAATCAGCTCTACTCGCTTGGGGTCAATCATAATAAATTTAAGATTTTCCGGATAATTTCGATAGAGCAAACTAATAATCAAATTATTCAAAGCAATAGTTTTACCAGTGCCGGTGGCCCCGGCGACTAATAAATGAGGCATTTGAGAAAGGTCAGCAAAGACGGGATTGCCAGCTACATCGCGACCTAAACTAAAAGTCAAAAGAGAGGAAGATTCTTCAAAAGTTGGTCTCTCTAAAAGAGATCTTAAACGAACTAAAACAACTGACCGATTGGGAATTTCTATGCCAATTAAAGAACGGCCGGGAATTGGCGCTTCTATACGCAGTGGATGAGCGGCCAGAGCCAGCGCTAAATCATTGTGAAGAGCGGTAATCCGAGAAAGTTTTATCCCCTGAGCCGGTCTTAAAGTATATTGAGTAACCGTGGGACCCACATTAACTTCAGCCATTTCCACTTCAATGCCGAAATTTTCCAGAGTTCGCTTAATAATATTGATACTGGCTTTGATATCGCCACTAGTTGGCTGACCTTTATCTTTTTCTAAAAAATCAAGAGAGGGCAGTTTAAAATCTGTCACCAGTTGAGTGGTCTCTCTGGCCGGAACCCTTGGAAGCGAAGCTCCTAAAATTTCCGAAGCTTGTTTAGTCGGCTTGTCAAATATCCGTTCCCGGATTTCTGGTTTCTCTCTTGAAAGCAGGGCTTCCTTTTTGGCGAGCCTCGCTTCTAAAATTTTGCGCCAAAATCCCCCTTTTTTCTCTTTGACTGGACTCATCAGCCTGCTAAGGTCTTTCTCTTGAGCCAGCTCGGGACTCTCTTCTTTTCTGGAAATTTTCAAGGGAATGTTAAAGGTAATTAAAATTGCAATCACCAAAAGAGCTAAAAGGATAATTAAACTAGCCCAAAATCCTAAAAACTTAACCAAAGGATAACCAAAAATCAAGCCGAGATAACCGCCCGCCCCCGGTTGGCTAGAAGCGCTGCTCCCAACGAGAGAGGCGCTCCCAGCGCCAAAAATATGAAAAACTCCCAAGACACTCAAAAAAAAGAGAACTACTCCAATAAAAACAGCCTGATAAATGGGTCGCTGTTTAGCAGACATATTTAAACGAGGAACTAAAACAGCTAAACCAACTAAGATAAAAACAAAGGGAACCAGAAAAAATCCTTGACCAAAAAGCAATTGACTAACTTTAAAAAAATATTGACCAAATTGACCGGCCCCATTAAAAAAACTCAAGAAACTAACTAAAGCCAAAGCAAAACAAACTATAACTAAAATGCCCTTTTTGGTTTCAGCGTGAAGAGTTGGTTTGACTCTTACTTTCTTGAGCCTTCCGCCAAAGGCGGATTTGCCTCTGGCTGATTTTTTGAAACGCTTTTTAGGTTTGACCA
>CAZPQT010000013.1:0-8571 GCA_964589195.1 uncultured Candidatus Saccharibacteria bacterium | reverse complement strand
TTGAAGCCGGTGCCGGCTGGTATTAGTTTACCAATAATCACATTTTCTTTCAATCCCCTCAAATTATCTTCCTTGCCCTGAATACTGGCATCAATTAAAACACGGGTTGTTTCCTGAAAAGAAGCGGCTGAAAGAAAGCTATCAGTGGTTAAAGAAACTTTGGTAATCCCCAAAAGCAAAGATTGCCCAATAGCTGGTTTATCATTTTTAGTCAATTGATTATTTTCTTTTTGAAAATGACCTCGTTCTATTATCTGATCAGCCAAAAAATTAGTTGAACCGGGGTCTTTTACTTTGATACGAGAAAACATCTGTCTGATAATCATCTCGATATGCTTGTCATTGATATTTTCACCAGCAAAAGTATAAATCTGCTGAACTTCTCTAATAATATACCGTTGGACTGCTTCCTGGCCAGCTACTTTATATAATTCCTTTAGATCAATATGCCCCTCGGTTAATTGTTGACCTTTTGTGACTAAGTCGCCTTGGCTAACCCCAAGAGCTAAGTCAGTCGATAAACTATATTCCAATATCCTTTTCTTTTCTTTTTTTAAACCCTTTATCTCTTTAAGGGCTTTGCCCCGAGCAAGTTCGGGAATCTTCCGCTTCGTTTGATTGACAACGACATTCGGTTCTATCTGAATAATTACTTGTTTAGCTTTTTTAATAATATTTTTAACGCGGCCATCAACTTCTGAAACAATCGCTTTGCCCTTAGGTGGTCTCGCCTCAAAAATTTCTTCTACTCGCGGCAAACCTTGGGTGATATCTCGACCGCCAGCTACACCACCAGTATGGAAGGTCCGCAGGGTTAATTGAGTGCCTGGTTCGCCAATCGCCTGAGCGGTAACAATGCCAACCGCTTCGCCTAATTTAACCAGCTCATTCCTGCCCAAATCATAACCATAACATTTCTGACAAATGCCGTCAGTTGCCTGACAAGCGATAACTGATCTGACTCTGACTTTTTCAAGACCGGCTTCATCTATTTTCTGAGCTGTTTCTTTATCAATCAACTGCCCTTTTTTGACTATAAGGGACTGTCCCTGAGGGACTGTCCCCGGCTGTGGAATGATAATTTTTTCCAAAGCCATTCTACCGACAATCCGCGAAGCCAAAGAATTACCCATTTCCTCTTCATCTTGACGATAAATATAAATTCCTTCTTTATCGCCGCAGTCCTCCTGGCGAATAACCACTTCCTGACAAACATCAACCAAGCGCCGGGTCAAATAGCCGGCCGTGGCAGTTTTCAGGGCAGTATCAGCCATTCCCTTTCGACCGCCATGGGTAGAAATAAAATACTCCAAAACATTAAAACCCTCTTTGTAAGAACTTTTAATCGGCAACTCAATGATTTCACCGGCTGGGTTAATAACTAATCCCTTCATCCCGGTCATCTGGTTTAATTGCTCCCAGGAACCTCTGGCTCCAGAATCAAAAATATTAAAAACAGAGCTTTGCGGGTCTAAAACCTGCCGCGTCCGCTGGGATATTTTTTCGTTAACATTGAGCCAAATTTCAATAACCCGTGATTTTCTTTCTAAATCAGTTAGCAGACCGTTTTCATATTGATTTTGAATCAAATCCACTTGACGACTGGCCTCTTTAAGCCAGGGCTTTTTTTCCTGAGGAATCCGCAAATCATCCATACTCCAACTTATCCCTGAATCAGCCGCATACTTAAAGCCCATTCTTTTAATTTTATCTAAAACCAGGGCTGTTTTCTTAACGCCGCTCTTATTAATTAATCGGGAAATCAACTGGCGAAGTTCCCGGGAATTCATTGTCTTATCAATAAAACCTATTTCTGGCGGCAATGGTTCGTTAAAGATAATCCGACCAACCGAAGTTTCAATAAGTTTGGAATTCTCAGCTTGTTGCTGATTGCCTGAAGTTCTGCTTTTAGGCAGGTCTTTACCGGCTAAAGCCGGGACTCCGGCCAAGCGCACCTTAATCCTTGCTTTCAAATGAACATGGCCAAAATGTTTAGCCAAAAGCGCCTCCTCTGGATTGGCAAAAATCTTTCCCTGACCAAGCAAATTATCTTCAATCTTAGTCATCCAATAACAGCCCAAAACCATATCTTTAGTGGGAATAGCTACTGGCTCGCCAGTGGCTGGCTTAAGAAGATTATCCGAAGAAAGCATTATATTCTTAGCTTCTTCCTGAGCTTCTTTACCCAAAGGTAAATGAACAGCCATTTGGTCTCCATCAAAATCAGCGTTAAAGGCCCGACAAACAATTGGATGAATTTGAATGGCATTTCCTTCAATTAAAACTGCCTGAAAGGCCTGAATGCCTAAACGGTGCAAAGTCGGCGCCCGATTCAAAAGAACATAACGATTTTGAATCACTTCTTCTAAAATACTCCAAACATCATCGGTTTCTTCTTCAATTAATCGGCCAGCTCCCCGAACATTATGAGCCAACCCTCGCTCAACTAATTTATTAATAACAAAAGGTTTGAAAAGTTCCAAAGCCATACGCTTGGGCAAGCCGCACTGATGAAGTTTCAGTTCTGGGCCAACGACAATAACCGAACGGCCTGAATAATCTACCCGCTTACCTAAGAGATTTTGCCTAAAGCGACCTTGTTTTCCCTTAAGCATATCAGACAATGATTTGAGCACTCGTTTTTGACCGGTTGAGGCGGCCACCATCACCTGACCGCGACGACTGGTATTATCAATTAAGGCATCAACTGCTTCCTGAAGCATTCTTTTCTCATTGCGGCAAATAACTTCGGGGGCCTTTAATTCCAATAAACGCTTGAGACGATTATTGCGGTTAATCACCCGCCGATACAAATCATTAACATCAGAAGTAGCATAGCGACCGCCATCCAATTGAACCATTGGTCTTAAATCAGGCGGCAAAACCGGCAAAGCAGTCAAAAACATCCATTCTGGTCTAATCTTTGCTCTGAGCATTCCCTCAATCAGCCCCAACCGTTTAAGAATTTTCCGCTTTAAAACCGGACTAGCTTTTTTGGCTTGTTCGCTCAATTGATTAGCTAGGGCCTCTAAATTGAGCTCTTCAAAAATTTTTCTCAAGGTTTCTGCTCCGGTACCGGCTTCAAAAACCTGACCATATTTCAAGCTAAAATCACGATATTCAATTTCCGAAAGTATTTGATGCAAATAAAGCCCTCTTACTTCCCGAACGGCCGCATCGCGCTGCTCTTTGAGTTGATTTATCTCGCTTTTGGATTTTGGTCGGTCTGAGTGGTTACGGCCTTTTTGCTGGCCCGTCGTAGCTTTAGCGGAAGCAGGACTTTTGATTTTTGTCTTATACTCCCTCTTGATTGCCTCAATGACCTTATTCCTTTCTTCTTTATTAACTTTAGTGATAATATAGCCGGCAAAATAAATAATTTTTTCCAAATCATGAATTGACCGGTCCAAAGTCAGCCCCATTTTAGAGGGAACGCCCCGCAAAAACCAAATATGAGAGACCGGAACCGCCAAAGAAATATGGCCCATTCTTTCCCGCCGCACGGTCGCCCGGGTTATTTCCACACCGCATTTATCACAAATGACTCCCTTATAGCGAATGCGACGATATTTACCACAAGCGCATTCCCAGTCCTTTTCCGGACCAAAAATCTTCTGACAAAACAAGCCGTCTTTTTCCGCCCGTTGGGTTCGATAATTAATTGTCTCCGGCTTAGTTACTTCGCCATTAGACCAATTCAAAATCTCTTCTGGACTGGCCAGTTTTAGTCTAATAGATTTAAAATCACTAACCTTAATACTCATTTATTTTAGAAAGTAGTCCCAGACCGAGGACTGTCCTGGCTGCCTGAGGGCTGTTCTCTAATTATTTTTCCACCAGTTCTACGTCCAAACCAAGGGCTTTCAGTTCGTTAACTAAAACATTAAAAGAGGCCGGCACATTAGGAGCCTGGATGGGCTTACCGCGGATAATTGCATCGTAAGCATTAGCCCGACCATTAATATCATCTGACTTAATAGTCAACATTTCCTGAAGAACATGAGCCGCGCCATAGCCCTCCAGAGCCCAAACTTCCATTTCGCCAAAGCGCTGACCGCCAAATTGGGCTTTACCGCCTAAGGGCTGTTGAGTAATCAAAGAATAAGGACCGACTGAACGCATATGAATTTTATCCTCCACCAAATGGAGTAATTTCATTATATAGATATAGCCAACGGTAACTGCCTGTTCAAAAGGTTCGCCAGTCCGACCATCATACAAAATTACCTGGCCACTTTCTGGTAAATTGGCTTTTCTTAGCTCTTCTTTAATATTTTCTTCTTTAACACCGGCCAAGGCAGGGCTAATCTCCTGTTTACCCAAAGCATGAGCCGCCCAACCCAAATGGGTTTCTAAAATCTGGCCAATGTTCATTCGAGAAGCTACTCCCAAGGGATTAAGAACAATATCAACCGGCGTGCCGTCAGCCAAATAAGGCATATCTTCTTCGGGTAAAATTTTAGCAATAACCCCTTTATTGCCATGCCGGCCAGCCAACTTATCACCCACCGAAACCTTGCGTAATTGAGCCACTTCCACATGAATACTTTTTATCACTCCGGTGAGCAGTTTATCGCCCTGGTCACGAGAAAATATCTGAATGTCCACCACTCGACCCCGCTTACCATGAGACATTCTCAAGGAAGTATCTTTAACATCGCGAGCTTTTTCGCCAAAAATTGCCTGCAAGAGTCGTTCCTCGGAAGTCAAATCGGTCTCACCCTTAGGAGAAATTTTACCAACTAAAATATCATTAGGACCAACTTCAGCGCCAATCCGAATAATCCCCTCTTCATCTAAATCCTTAAGCCGTTCTTCGCCGACATTAGGAATATCAGGCGTGGTAATTTCCGGACCTAATTTGGTTTCCCGCACATCGCAGATAAAACTTTCAATATGAATAGAAGTAAAACGGTCATTTTTGACCAATTTTTCCGAAAGAATAATGGCATCTTCAAAATTACCGCCCCGCCAAGAGATAAAGGCGGCCAAAAGATTCTGACCTAAAGCCAGCTGACTATGGTCGGTGGCTGCTCCATCAGCTAAAATATCTCCCTTTTTAACACGCTGACCTTTTTTAACTAAGGGATGCTGACAAATAGAAGTGTATTGGTTAGTCCGATTAAAAGAACGAAGAGGATATACCTTTTCTAATTTATTGCCTGAACGGAGCGAAGCAGAGTTAATGGCATCAGGTTCTTCAACTCCTCCACCCTCTTGTAAAGAGGCAGGGCCGCTCAGAGAATATTTATTTTTTGAGCTCTTGATTTTTAATTTTATATGCTCGGCATCCACTTCTTCAACTTTTCCATCCTCTTGAGCAATAATTAATTGACCCGAATCTTTGGCCGCTTTTTCTTCCATACCCGTGCCGACCAAAGGCGCTTCTGGCTTAAGACAAGCCACGGCCTGCCGCTGCATATTAGAACCCATCAGAGCACGGTTACTGTCATCATGCTCTAAAAAGGGAATTAAAGAAGTAGCCACACTAATCGGTTGTTGAGGCAAAACATCAATAAAGTCAACCCTGGAACGTTCAATAGTGCCCGGCTGACCATGAAGGCGCGCTTCCACTTCCTTACCTAAAAGATGACCCTCCTTATCAATGGGCACCCCCGCATGAGCAATATTGTATTTTTCCTCTTCCGAGGCATTAAGATAAATTATCTCTTTAGTCAACCGACCCTGCTTGACCCGGCGATAAGGTGTCTCAATAAAACCATAGTCATTTAAACGGGCACAGGTGGCTAAATGGCCAACCAAACCGATATTAGGACCTTCGGGCGTCTCAATTGGACAAATCCGACCATAGTGACTGGAATGAACATCGCGCACTTCAAAACCAGCTCGTTCTCTGGTCAAACCGCCCGGTCCCATAGCTGATAAGCGGCGTTTATGTTCCAGTTCAGCCAAAGGATTAATCTGGTCCATAAATTGAGAAAGCTGTGAAGAGGTAAAAAATTCCTTGACCGTGGCAATAAAAGGACGGGCATTAATTAATTGGCTGGACATTAAATCAGATGGCTCCAGAGTGGACATGCGGTCGCGAATAATTCTTTCAGTCCGCGCCAAACCAACTCTTAATCTGTTCTGAAGCAACTCCCCTAAGGTTCTTACCCGCCGATTACCTAAATGGTCAATATCATCGGATTTAGCCCCGGGTGTATCATTTAACCGAATAATCTCCTTGATAATGGCTTTTAAGTCGTCGAGATGCAGAAGGTGGTCTTCCTTGGTGATTTGATAATTGGGAGCCTCACTTCCAACTTTTTTCCCAAAAAATTCTGCCAGCCGCTGATTTGTTTTCCACCGACCAACTTCGCCTAAGTCATATCTTTCAAAAGAAAACATTGCTTCAATGAAAGAACGGGCATTATCTTCAGTAGCTAAATCACCTGGTCGGATACGTTTATAAATTTCAACAAAGGCCTCGCCAGCTGTCTGCGAAGGGTCTTTCTTTAAAGTTGCTTCAAGATAATCAACTTCACCAATATTAATATCAGCAAAGAATTCTTTTATTTGATTACTGGTTAAATTGTCATTCTGAACTGAAAGCGAAGAACCTCTTCTCTTTCTTTTAGATTCTTCAGTCACGCTTCGCGCTCCTTCAAAACGACGTAAAGATTCCATTGCCGCAAATGCCCGCAAAAGAGCGGTCACCGGCACTTTTCTTTTTCGGTCAATCTTAACCCCAATAGCTTTCTCGCCATCGGTCTCAAATTCCAGCCAAGCTCCCCGATTAGGAATAACTTTAGCTCCAAAAGACGGCTGACCTCGCAAAAATTGAGAGGTAAAAAATACCCCTGATGACCTAATTAATTGAGAGATAACTACTCTCTCCACCGCGTTGACCACAAAAGTGCCCCGCTGGGTCATCAAGGGAAAATCACCTAAAAAAATATCTTGCTCTCTTTCCTGATTGGTTTTGGCGTTAACTAACCTTACCCGGCAATGCAAAGGCGCTTCATAAGAAACATTATGAGCTTTAGCCTCAATCTCGCTATACTTTGGTTCGTCCAAATGATAATCTAAAAAATAAAGCTCTAAGCCCTGGCCGCCCCAGTCCTTTATCGGCGAAATTTCATCAAAAAGTTCTCGTAAGCCCTTTTTCCAAAACCATTGATAGGATTTCTTTTGAATTTCAATAAGGTCAGGAAGTTGAAAATCATATCCTATTTTTTTAGGCATAAAAACAAACCCTTCCCTTTTATTTGAAGGGGTTCCTATTTATTTAAAAAATTTTTACTATTGATGAGTAATTATGGTTTCCGTAATCAGTATATAATCAACTATCCTTAAGTATAAACAATTATTAAAAAGTGTCAAGAGAAGTTGGAGTCTATTCGGGGGAATCAGGGACAGTCCCTTGGATACACTTCTTGTTTACAAGGAATGTATCCAAGGGACTGTCCCTGAACTAAAAACTATTCTACTGGACTCACTGGCGTTAGTTGTTCCGTCAACTGTTGTATCCTGGCCAAAATTTCCTCATTGTCCGGCACTAACTGATTGACAATCTGGTATTGAGTTAAGGCGTCTTCTAATCTATCTTTATCCTGATAAGACAAAGCTAAAGCATAACGAGCATTAGCATATTCAGGCATGACAATAACCGATTGTTCAAACATGTTGACAGCTTCATCAAATTGCTCAAGATTAAAATAGACCCGACCCAACTGGAAATATATCTCGGCGGCGGCTCCAGCCAAAGAAGAACCTCTCTGGAAACTAACTCCCCTTAATTTGTTCAAGGCCTCTCTTAGTCGCTTACCCGCCTCCTCTAAATCCCCTTTCTGTTCATAAACCAAAGCTAACTGAATATGGGCATCTAAATAATCTGGTTTCAAATCAATGGCTTTCTGACAATAATTAATGGTTCCATCCCAATCTTTTTCCTCGCTAATTAAATTAAGCCGGCAGCGCTCTCTAAAAAAGAAAGGATTGGTTGGTTCTAATTCGCTGGCTTTGGCAAATGATTCCAAGGCAAAAGGCAGCGTCCCGCCAACCAGCCCCTGAGAATCTCGATAAATAGCTCCTAAGTTCTCCCAAGTAGCGACTAGATTTGGATTAAGCGAACTGGCCAGCCGGGCTTGCTGGATACTTCCAGCAGCCAAGGCCTGCAAAAGTTGAATATTTCGTTCTTCGGCCGGTTTTTCTGCTTCAGCCCAAGCATTGATTAAATAAATCTGCGATAAAGCCCGCCGATAATTCTCGCGAAAGCCATTTAAATTAACTGTCTTTTCCAAATTTTGAACCAGTTGCTGGTTATCAACGGCGGGTTGTCTAAATTCAACCTCGGCCCAGTAAAACCTGCCGCCCATATAAAACAGACCCAAAAAAGCGAAAACCAAAATCAGCAAAAGAACGTTAAAAACTAAGCCAACTTCAGGCAATTTCTTAAAAGAAAAGCTAATTTTTCTATATTTACTCTGAACTTCTTGCCAAACAACTACGGCCAAAGCCATAAAAAACCAGAAAAAGAAAGCTAAAACAGTATTCTGAAGATAGACAAATTGGGCAATCAAGAGGGATAACCAAATCAAAATCAAGGATAAAAGCAATATCGGATGT
>CAZPQT010000012.1:0-17535 GCA_964589195.1 uncultured Candidatus Saccharibacteria bacterium | reverse complement strand
GAACTGGCTGGCCGTTATTTCGTCAATGGTCGGCTTGGCTGATTTTGTCTTGAAAATGAGGCGAAAGGAAAAGAAATTCAGGCAAAAGTTGTTAAAAGACAATGAGGCCTATAGGCCTAACTGAAGATCCGAGCATCTTCTTGGGCGACCGATCAGATTGATTGAGCCGCCTTTTTGTTTTCCCCAGTTGCCTTTTTTTCTGATGCAATTAACTTAGAAGAACGGTTTGCGAAGGTTAAACCCTTGTATTCTGCATAAGGTTTGACACTTGATTTAAGATAGCCAGCTCTTAATCAGTTAATCCGGGTTCGAGTCCTGGTGGGGGCACCCAAGGTGGTTCAGTACTTGGACTCGGAGGAGGTCCGGACTTGACAAAATAACCTGATGGAGTTATCTTGCTTTTTAGTTATTTAAAAATTAAATAAAGATATTTAAGGTAGTTAGGAAAAAAATCAGTCATGGACAAAGAGAAAGGAGACGATTCATACTTTGGTCTTGAGAGTCTATATTTTTAGGAAAGGTCAGTTTATAAAATCAGACCCAAAACAAGCATAAATAAGAAAGGATGAAGATTATGAAATTAGACCGCAAAGAAAATGTTTTTCTTTTTCTTTTTCTTTTTCTTTTTCTCCTGACTTTTACGATACCTCTGCTTGGCTGCTCTGAACAACAGGCAAATAAACAAGCAGGCGGTTTAGAAATTCAACCAACTGGAGAAAAGAAAAATTATGCAGCTAAACAGGTTCTGGTAAAATTTCGTGATAAGACCAGCGAACAAGCTATAAGTAATATCCAAGAGACATTAGAGATAAGGACTATAAGAGTAATTTCTCAACCCAAAAACCTTTATTTAATGGAAATTCTGGCTGGCGGTTCAGTGGAAGAAATGATAGAACAATTGCAAAGATGTCCAGAAGTACTCCAGGCAGAACCAAACTATATTGTCAGTACTGACTAATAAAGAAAGGAGGTCATATGAACAAGATTGATTGCTGATTGATGAGATTGATGAGAACACTCCAAATGGGCTAACCTGACTTCTAAGGGATATCAGCATGATATCAATATTTTGTTAGGGGCCTAAACAAGTTGTCTGGCAAGTAACTGTTATTTAAAGTAAATTTAGTAGCTAAGAAAGGAGACAAGATGAGAAAGATAAAGATTTTTGTTGGCGGGTTTCTGGTCACAGCCCTTGTGTTTATAGGGATACCTACCTTTGCGGATATGGCCGATAGCCAGGTTAAATTTATGGGTCAAGTTATTAGCCCGGATTACAAAGCCGGTCAGGTGTTAGTAAAATACCGGACTCCAGTTCGGGCCGCCGCGGCCAGACATTTTCAGGAAGAATATGGCATTAGCGTTGCTAAGACCCTTAAAAGTGGGGTCCAGTTGGTCAAGCTTCCTCCTGAACTAAGCGTGGAAGAGGCCTTGGCAATTTATGACAGAAGTCCAAATGTAGTATATGCCGAGCCAAATTATCGTTATTTTGCAGATGTCATCCCTAATGACCCTGATTTTTCCAAGTTATGGGGACTGCATAATACCGGCCAAGAAGTAAATGGGACGACTGGCACGGCTGATGCTGATATGGACCTTCCTGAGGCCTGGGGCATATGTCCTCAATGTACCGGCAGCCCGACGGTCGTCGGCGCTGTCTTAGATACGGGCGTTGACTACAATCACCCTGATTTGTCAAATAATATCTGGACCAACCCAAATGAGATACCTGACAACGGGCTTGATGATGATAATAACGGGTACGTGGATGATGTTCGGGGATGGGATTTTGTTGATAATGATAACGACCCCATGGATTACGGAGGGCACGGTACTCACGTGACCGGCACAGCGGCCGCGGAAGGAAATAATGCCTATGGTTTAAGCGGAGTCTGCTGGAAGGCCAAAATAATTCCTCTTAGAGTATTAGATGCTAATGGTAGCGGATATACTTCGGATATTATTGAGGCGGTTGAATATATTGCTGATGATGCTCTTCAGGTTCGGCTGACAGCTATGAATATGAGTTTTGGTGGCGGTGGTTTTAGCCAATTCCTTGAAGAGGCTATTGAGGCCTCTTCGGCAGTAGTGGTTTGCTCAGCCGGGAATTCTGCTGAGAATAATGATAATATTCCACATTACCCGGCCAGTTATGATTGCCCCAATATCATGGCTGTAGCTGCTACAGACCAAGATGATAATCTGGCTGGATTCTCAAATTACGGAGCAGTTAGTGTGGATGTGGCTGGACCAGGGGTGAATATTTACAGTACTGTTCCATCAAGAGCTGTAGTTTGGAATGATGATTTTAACGATGGTAATATATCTGGCTGGACAACTGGCGGGATTAACAATACTTGGGGAATTACCGCTGACAAATCTTACAGCTATCCTTATTCACTTACCGACAGTCCGGCCGGGGATTATCAGAACAATACTAATTCCTGGGCCAGAATTGGCCCTCTGGACTTCTCTACATATAGTGGAATGACAGCTGGATTTAAAATTAATGGAATCTGCGAAAGTTATTGTGATAGGTTGTACGCTGAAGCCTCTGATGATTTATCGCATTGGTATGGAAGATGGCTCACCGGTTCGTCCGGCGGAATGTGGGGTTCTCTAAATATGGACCTTTCGGGTTTTGACGGTGAGCCTGTTGTCTATTTCAGGGTACGTTTAAGCACTGATTTCTCCGTTACTGAAGATGGCTTCTACATTGACGATGTAAAAATCATTACTCATTCAGAAATTTTTGATGGGGATGAATATGCTACTGAGAGCGGCACTTCGATGTCTACCCCAAATGTGTTCGGTCTTTGCTTGCTGACTCAAGCGTTTGATCCAGATTTAAGCAACCTGGAGATAAAGGAAGCCATAGAAGGTAATGTGGATGTTATACCGTCTTTAGCCGGCAAGGTGGCTACTAACGGAAGAGCCAATGCTTATAAGACTATTCTTTCTTTGATGAAACTGCCTCCAGTTGGTGGTGGAGGCGGAGGCGGTGGCGGATGCTTTATTAACACAGTATCTGACAGGTAGCTGACCCAGATAGTCGCAGAAAAGGAGGTAATCTGGCGTAAGCCAGGACCGCCCGGTCAAAATTAACTGGGCGGTTTTATTTTTTTCTGTGATTTATGTTTTCCCCAGTTTGCTTTTTTTATTTTTTCTGATACAATAAAAATAATGCTTAAACCAACTAAAAAATCTAAAATAATTAAAGAGTATAAAAGACATCCAAAAGATACTGGTTCTTCGGAAGTCCAGATTGCTATTTTCACCAAGCAGATTGAGGAATTAGCTAAACATTTTAAAAAACATCCCAAGGATAATCATTCCCGCCGGGGTCTTTTAAAAATGGTCACTAAACGAAAGCGGCTCTTGGATTATCTAAAAGAAAACGATGAAAAGAAATATAATAAAGTAATTAAAAAATTGGGATTGAAAAAATGATGCCTATTATCAAACACAAAGAACAACGAGTAGCCGTTTTAATAGATGTTCAGAATATGTATCATTCAGCTAAGAATCTTTATGGCGCCCGGGTGAATTTTAAGGAGGTTCTTAAAGCAGCTGTGGCTGATCGCAAGCTAATTCGGGCAATTGCTTATGCTACCCAGACAGAAACTCCAGAAGAAAAATCCTTTTTTGACGCTTTGGGCAAATCAGGTCTTGAAGTAAAAACGAAAGACTTGCAGATTTTTCCCGGCGGGATGAAAAAAGGCGATTGGGATGTTGGCATAACTGTTGATGCGATTAAATTTTCTGATTTAGTTGATGCGATTATTCTGGTAACTGGCGATGGAGATTTTATCCCCTTGGTGGAGTATCTTAAAATAACCAGGGGCATCCAAACAGAGGTAATTGCCTTTAGCCGGAGCGCTTCAGCTAAGTTACAAGAAGCAGCTGATGATTTTATTGATTTAAGTAAAAACAAAGATAGATATTTGCTTAAAAAATAATAAATAACTAACCTTTTCTGGTCTTCAGACAGGTAGGCTACTGATCTAGTCTAAAGTCTGGAGAGCAGGAATTAAATCTTATGAATCCTAAACAATTTAAGATGGACTGGGCTGGCCGGGAATTAAAAGTGGAAATCGGTCAATTGGCTGAACAAGCCAATGGAGCAGTTTTGCTTACTTATGGAGAGACGGTTGTTTTAGCTACTTGCGTGATGGACAGTCAAATCAGGGAAGTTGATTATCTCCCCTTAACTGTTGATTACGAAGAAAAGCTTTATGCGGCGGGCAAAATCAAAAGCGGCCGTTTTATGAAAAGGGAAGGTCGGGCTTCTGATGAGGCGGTTTTAACCGGTCGGATGATTGACCGAGTTATTCGGCCCGGCTTTAATCAAAAAATTAGAAATGATATTCAAGTAATTCTGACCGTTCTTTCTTTTGATAAAGAGAACGATCCGGATATCCCCGCCTTAATAGCTGTTTCTTTAGCTTTAGCTATTTCTGATATTCCCTGGGACGGTCCTATGGCTGGATTAAGAATAGGTCGTACTTCAACAGGAGAAAACGGCTCTAAGCAGGAATGGGTTTTAAATCCCACTTATCAACTTAGACAAAAAAGTGATTTTGATTTGGTTGTAGCTGGCAAAGAAGATAAAATTAATATGTTAGAAGGAGGAGCTAATCAGGTTTCTGAAGAAGTATTATTATCAGCTATGGAATTTGTTCAGCCGCATCTCAAAGAAATTATTCAGTGGCAAAAAAAGATTATTAAAGAAAACGAGCCAACCAAGGCGGTTTTAGCCATTAAAGAACCAGAGCCGGAATTGCTAAAACAAGTTAAAGATTGGTTAGGCGATAAATTAGAAAAAGCAATCTTTCAGTCAAGCCAGAAAGAGCGCTTTGAAGAGTTAAAAGAGTTAGAGAAAGAATTGATTTTAGCTTTAAGTAAAGACGATGATTCAAAGGATAAAGAAATCCAAATAAAGGAGATTCTTGAAGAAGAAGTTAATCAGCTTGTTCACCGAAATATTTTAAAAGCATCGGCTGGTCAGGAAAAGAGGGCGGATGGCCGCCAATTAGATGAGGTCCGGCCGATTAAATGCCAGCTCGGCTTTTTACCGCGGACCCATGGTTCTGGATTATTTCAACGAGGTATGACCCAGGCCCTTGCCGTAATTACCTTAGGAGCGCCTGGTGACGAACAAACTATTGAGGGGATGGAAGTTGAATACAAAAAGCATTTTATGCTGCATTACAATTTTCCTCCTTTTTGCACTGGCGAGACCGGTCGGATGGGCGGTCCTGGTCGCCGGGAAATTGGACACGGCGCTTTAGCGGAAAAAGCCCTTTCCCCGCTGATTCCCTCTAAAGAGGACTTCCCCTATACCATCCGCTTAGTTTCGGAAATCCTCTCCTCTAACGGTTCTTCTTCTATGGCTTCAGTCAGTGGTTCCAGCTTGGCTTTAATGGATGCCGGGGTGCCCATCAAAAGAAATGTCAGTGGAGTAGCCATGGGTTTAATGATGGAATCAACTGAGCATTACCGGGTCTTAACTGATATTCAAGGGCCAGAAGACCATCATGGTGATATGGATTGTAAGATCGCCGGAACTAAAGAGGGGGTGACAGCTTGTCAGATGGATGTTAAAATAGAAGGAGTTACTCTGGAAATCCTTAAGAAAGTTTTTGAGCAAGCCAAACAAGGTCGGCTATTCATTTTAAAAGAAATGGATAAGCTGATTGCTCAGCCGCGTTCCGAGCTTTCTGCCTTAGCGCCTCGCGTTTTGAGTTTTAGGATTAATCGGGAAAAAATTAGGGATGTCATTGGACCAGGCGGAAAAATGATTAATGAGATTATTGAGCAAACCGGGGCCAAGATTGATGTTGAAGACGATGGTTTGGTTAATATTACTTCCCTTGATGAAGAAGGTGGCCAAAAAGCCCTGGAATGGATTAAGAATTTAACCCGGGAAGTTGAAATAGGTGAGACCTTTCAAGGCCGAGTAATGAAAATTACCGACTTCGGCGCTTTTGTAGAAATCTTACCTGGACAAGATGGATTACTTCATATTTCTGAATTAGCTCCTCATCATGTCCAACGGGTTGAAGATATAATTGAAGTTGGTCAAATCATTCCGGTTAAAGTAAAAAAAATTGATGAGCAGGGTCGGATTGGTTTATCCTTGGGCAAAATTAAATCCTGAAACTTTTCATGAAGGTCAGACCATCTAAGGAAGGTCTGACTCTAATAAGACTATTGTGGATATAAAAGAATCTACTCAGTTAACTAAAGAAAAAACGCCGCTTAAGTTGGCCGAGGTTTTAGAATCATCAAAGAAGCAATTTATTCGGACTATGCAGGGAGATATTGAGTCCTTGCAGAAAAGTCAGCCCGCCAGACCGTCATTGCCAAGGGTTGACCAGGTTAAAAAAGCCGCTCCGCCAACCGAACTCCCAGTAGTTGAACCAGCTGAAAGGCCGGTTTTTCCTTCTTCTCCTTTTCGTTCAAAATCGGATGAGAGACTTAGAAAGGAAACCGAGATTAAAAAGAGGATTGAAGAAACACAAAAAAGATTAGAAGAAGAGAGAATGAGGGCCGAAACAGCTCGTCAGAAAACAGAACGGGAAAAAGTAAAAGAAGGAGGAAAAGAAGCTGAAGATGCGAAAACAGTTCTTCCCAAGAAAAAACCTTCTTTTATTTCTCGATTTTTTCATCTCTTTCGGCCTAGTCGGTCGGTTAAATTTCCTAAACCAGCTGTTGTCAAAGCGCCAATTCCGCCTAAACCATTTCCTCCTAAGCTGTCAACCTTGCCTAAACCGATTCCGCCTAAGCCAGTTCTTCTTAAAGGGGAATTGCCTCTCAAGAAAGAAGTTGAGCCAGCCATCCAAAAGAGTCGTTTAAAATTTGTTTTTGTTGGCTTAGCAGTTATCTTAATTGTTGGAGGAATCGGAGGGTTTTTTTATTGGTGGAATTATTTGCGAGTAATTCCGCCAGTAGCCATGTATTATCAATGCCAGGATTTTCAATGCGTCAGTATTGAAGGAGAAGGAGAAGACCAATGTCTTACTGACGAAGACTGCCAGCCAGTTGAGCCAACTATTCCGGATTCACTTATTCAGGCAGACGAAACCAGAACAATTGAACTGACTATTGGACAAGAAAATTTGCTCCTTGATGATTTGAAATTGGTGGCCGCCCAAGAACAGACCCTTAATACCTTTAAACGAATTTTAGCCAAATTAGTCAGTCAAACAGAGAAAAAATATGCTGATTTAGATACACTTATTTCATATTTAGGAATAAGTTTACCGAATAGTATTCTTTTCACTGCCGCGACCAGTGATGTTGAAGGAGGGAATTATACTTTATTTTTCTACAGCCAGCCAGAGGGCAACCGCTTGGCTATGGTTATTGCTTTAGCCGAAGGCGTTGATTTAAGCCAAGAATTGCGTAATTGGGAAACCAGTATTAAAACTGACCTGAAAGCATTTTTCCTTGGCTTAGATATAGAGGTTCAGCCAATCGCTACGGAAGAATTTCAGGATAATCTTTACCAAGATATTGCCATTCGTTATCTTAATTTTCCTAGCCCTGATTTAAGTATTGATTATGCGGTAGTCGGCGATAAGTTAGTCATCACCACTTCCCGGGAAAGTATGTATGCAGTAATTGATGCTTTGCTGGCGGTTGAAGCTGTGGAGACAGAGACCGAGATAGATATTTCTGACTGGCAGACTTATAGTAATGAAGAGTATGGATATGAGGTGAAGTATCCAAAAGATTGGAGAACGGCTGAATGCGGTATTACTTGTCAAGGGTTTGGCCCGCAAAGCTTAGGCGAAGATGTTGTGGTTGCTGTAAATGTAATTTCATTACCGTTGCCAGAGGTTAAACAATCACTTCCTGTTTTAAGCAATCCAATTAATAAAATTATTCAAGAAGAGACAGTGACAGTGAATAATATTCAATGGATTAAGTTAACTATAAAACAAGATATATCAGGAACGATATTTATTGAAAACTTAACAGAGCAAAACGATAAAACATATGATATAGGAGTAGGTACAGATGAAATAAATATAGTTGAGATTTACAATCAAATCCTTTCCACCTTCAAATTTATTGAATAATTTAAATGCCTAAAATTCCCATTCAAGTTAAAAAAGGTGATTCGGCTGATGAGGTTGCTGAAGAAATGAAAGTAGATTTGCGAAATGATTCAGGAACAGAACAAAAACAGCCATCAAGAAAATGGCTGTTTTTAGGTATTGGTTTATTTCTAATAATTGTCTTTTCAATCTTGGGTTACTGGTTTTTCTCTTCTCAAAAAATGCCTTTCGCTGATTTAGTCCCGGAAGAAGCAATTGTTTTTGGGCTAATTAATCAGCCAGAACTTTATCCACAGATAGCTTCTTTAGGTCAGTTTTTAGAAGAAAATAATTTCTATGGGCCGGGAGCTATAAACAAACTCAATGATTATTTTATTCAAGCTCAATTGAGTTTTCAAGAAGACATCCAGCCGCTTTTTAAGCCAGAAATGGCTTTTATTCTATTGCCCGCTAATTCGGAAACATCCTTTCCTTTTACCTTGCTCTTAGAGAAAAAAAGTTCAACGGCTCAAATAAGCCAGATTTTAGATAAAATTGAGCCAAAACTTAAAGAGGATTATAACCTTTCCTCTCAAACTTACCGTCAGATTGAAATAACTGTTTTAAGACCTCTTTCTTTGGCAATTAATTGTCTTTACGGTCAAATAGACGATTACTTTATTATTAGTAATTCTCAAGAATTATTAGAAAAAACGATTGATTTAATCATTGATAAATAATTGTTTATAAGTTGTGGATAAATAGGCCTTGACAATGGCAGTCCCTAACTGGTAAAATAAAAATGTCCCCGCAAATTTACTGAAACTTATCAGGGGACATCTTTTGCTGATTGCAAATAGATAATTATTTATTAGTTCTTTAATTTTTTACAGTTGTATCAAGGTCCTAAAAGAGGACCGGTAATTAGCAAAAGATAAAAAATGTTTTTCTGTAAATGGCTGTTTATTACGCAGGAGGTAATTATTATAAAAAAAATAGCGTGATAACGCCTTGATTATAGAAAAACAAAGAGGGGCCTTGGGCCCTTGAAGTAATTAATTTTGGTCACAAGGTCCCTCTATAATATCATAATTTTCTAAAAGAGTCAATATTGAAGTGGCCTTTTTTTTATTTTCACAAACCTTGCCCTGCACCTTTTTTCAAAAGGTGCAGGGCTTGTTGACATTATATTTTTGTGCTAAAATTTAAACATACATGGATAAAGATTTACAAAAAAAACTCCAAAAGAAATTAGAAGCAGAAAAGAAGAGATTAATCAAGGATCTCGGATTTTTTGCTAAAAAAGACCCTCAATTAAAAGGGAATTGGTTAACCCGTTTTCCTTTCTTTGGTTTGAATCGTTCCCATAAAGATGAAAGCGCTGAAGAAATAGAAGGATATGAAAATTTATTACCAGTTGAACATGCTTTGGAATTGCGGCTTGAGGATATTGAGAACGCTTTAGCTAAAATCAAAAAGGGTAATTATGGCCAATGCGAGAAATGTCGAAAAAACATTGAACCAAAACGTCTGGAGGTTGTTCCTGAAGCAAGATTATGCATGAAATGCGGGAAGAAGGAAAATCTTTGATTAAGTTAATAAGGACCCGGCACTTTATAGAGAGACAAAAACCTGTTAAAATAAAGCAGGTTTTTAAATTAGGAGGGATTTATGCTGGCTAAAGTTTATTCAGCTGCTCTGGTTGGCTTGAAAGCTCAACCAATTGAAGTAGAAGTTGATTTATCGACGGGACTCCATTCTTTTCATATTGTTGGTTTACCCGATCAGGCAGTTAATGAATCAAAAGAGAGAGTTTCTTCAGCTATTAAAAACAGCGGAGCCAGTCCGCCAGAACATAGCCGGCGCCGAGTGATTGTTAATTTAGCGCCGGCTCATTTAAAAAAACAAGGCCCGGCTTATGATTTACCCATGGCCGTGGCTTTTCTTTTGGCTTCCAATCAAATAAATGCTGAGAATTTAGAAGACAAACTTTTTCTTGGCGAACTCTCTTTAGAGGGCAAGCTCCGTCGCATCAATGGCCTTTTAGCTGTTGCTTTGATGGCTAAAGAAGAAAGATTTCAGACCTTATTTGTTCCTCAAGAAAATGCCCGGGAAGCGGCTTTAATCAAGGGATTAGAAATTATCCCCGTTAAATCCCTAGCTCAATTAGTTGTTCATTTAAAAGGAGAAGAGATAATTCCTTCGTGTCCTCATTTAAAAATTAAACAATTTAAGCAAGCCGGAGAATCTTTGGCTGATATGGCCTATATTAAAGGGCAGGAACAAGCCAAGCGCGCTTTGGAGATCGCCGCGGCTGGCGGGCATAATCTTCTCATGCATGGGCCGCCCGGCGCCGGCAAAACACTTTTAGCCCGTAGTTTCCCTTCTATTTTGCCTTCTTTAACCATAGAAGAGGCCTTAGAGGTGACCATGATTTTCAGTATAGCTGGCTATTTGCCCGATAATCAACCGCTGATGACGGAACGGCCCTTTCGGTCGCCTCATCATACTGCTTCAGCTGTTTCTTTAATTGGCGGCGGCTCCTATCCGCGACCCGGTGAGATTACTTTGGCTCATCGGGGAGTTCTTTTTTTAGACGAATTTCCCGAATTCAGTCGGCCTGTTCTGGAAAGTTTGCGTCAACCCTTAGAAGATGGTTTGATTACGGTTTCGCGAGCCAGCGGCAGTCTGTCTTTCCCAGCTAAGTTTATTTTAATTGGTGCCATGAATCCATGTCCTTGTGGTAAGTTAGGCGATCCCCAGCAGCAATGTATTTGCCTTCCTGCCCAAGTTTCTAAATATCAAAGAAAGATTTCCGGGCCGCTTTTGGATAGAATCGATTTACATATCGAGGTGCCCCGTTTGACTTACGAGAAATTAGCCAGTCAGAAAGTAGCTGAATCTTCAAAAATAATTAAAGAACGAATCCAAAAAGCCAGACAAATCCAAAGGAAAAGATTTTTCAATGAAAAAGGTATGCTCACCAATAGCGAAATGGCCTTGGAACAAATCAAGAAATACTGCCGGATTGACTTGGCCAGCCAAAGTTTATTAAGAAGCGCTATGAGCCAGCTCCATTTATCCGCTCGTTCCTATTTCCACTTATTAAAATTAGCCCGGACCATTGCTGATTTAGCCGGGCTTGAACATATCCAGCCAGCCCATCTGGCCGAAGCAATTCAGTATCGACCCAAACAAGAGGAGATATAAAAATCACCAGCTCAAGTGGTGATTTTTAATTTCAAGTTTCAATGTTTTTAATAAATAAATCCCTTAATCAAAGAACTGCCCAGGGGAATCCAGCGGACGCTTTCCACTCCCCAGCCAATCCGGTTCATTTCTGAAATAAGAAAGCGGTTCTTTTCTACTTTAATCACGTAAGCAACATGGCCATATGTTCTAGCCAGCCAGCCTCCGTCTTTTAAACTGACAATAGCGCCTACTTGGGGCTGACAATTAGAGCTCTGGCAAGTGGCATAGCCGGCCGCTTTGGCATTAGCTAACCAGGCGTAAGCATGGCCGCTCCAGGTAACAATTCTCTTTTGGGCTACATACCAAGTACATTGGCCATAAGGAAAAGAGCGACTCTGACCGGTACCCGCTCCGCTATAACTTGGTTGGGCGACATAACTGTAGCTTGGTTTAGGAGCCGGCATCTGGCCGTCGGGAATGACTAATTTTTGACCAATTTGGATTGTTCCGTCAGCCAGCAAGGCATTGAAAACGATAATCTCTTCTTCATCAGCTTGGTAATATTTAGCAATGCCGCCAATTGTTTCGCCGCTTTTAACCCGATGGAGAACGCCAGTGACTGGTAAAACAGTCAATTCATCACCTGGTCGGATAATACTAGTTTCTTTAAGGTCATTGGCCCAGAGCAGAGTATAAGTGGTAACGCCAAAGGAAGCGGCAATACTGGAAGGAGTATCACCTTCCTGGACAATATAGGTAATCAGACCGCTGCGCGGGTCCTGACTGATAAAAGTAGTTGGAGAGTTTTGGGCTAAGAGAGCATTGGCTTGAAGAATAATTAAAGAAGGTTCTTGGTCAGATGAATCTTCTTCAGATGTTGCCGGAGAGTCTGATTGGCTGACTAAACTGGCTAAGGAATTAGCTGTCAGATAAGTTCGGTCAACTGAAAAACTTTCTTGAGTAAAATTTGCTTCTTGTTTGATTTCTTCAACAATAGATGACTTGTCTTGGTTGAAGCGAAGAAAAAGAAATTGCTCCATTCCTTTAACCGGGTTAACTAAGGAGAAAATTAAACCAAATAAAATAACTGCCGCTAAGAGCAGTTTTCTGTTGCTTTGTTCTATCTTGGTTTTAAGGCGCTTAAGGCCTGCCTTAAAATATTGTTTAATTGCACCCATAGGTACAATAGTAGGCTATCAAAGTTGCCCTTCGCTGTCAAGCGGGGATTATCCACATTATAAATTTAGGAGTAATTTGAAAGTGACACTCCTAAAAATATTTCCCAAGCTATTTATTTTTTTCAATAGCTTTAGTCAGTTGTGATTTCTTTCGGCTGGCCGTATTTTTTTTAATCACTCCTCGTTTAGCTGCTTTGTCAATGGCCTTATAAACTTGAGGTAAAATTTTAAGAGCTTCGTCTCTTTTTTTCTCCTTAAGTAGATCCCTGACCTGTTTAACCAGGGATTTCATCTTTTTAGTCCGTCGAAGATTAAAGAGCCGTTTTTGGCGGCTTTGGCGTAGAGCTTTTTTAGCTGATTTAGTGATAGGCATAATGGATTCATCCTATCATTATTTGCCAGAGAGGTCAAATTAAGATACCATATAATTATTAAACATTACCTGTTTCAGGTTACATGAAATTATATGATTGCTTCACTTCAAGGCAAAATTGAATTAAAGACAGATAAGTTTGTTATCTTGAATATTAAGGGAGTTGGTTATAAGGTTTTTTGTTCAATAGCCACTCTGAAAAGAATATCTGCTCAAGGAGAAGAAGCAAAATTGTTTATTCATCTTTATTCCCGAGAAAATATTTTAGATTTATACGGATTTTTGTCTTTTGAGGAATTGGAGTTTTTTGAAATGCTTATTTCTATCAGTGGCCTTGGTCCCAAAGCTGGTTTAGCTGTTTTGTCAATCGCTTCCCTTAAAGATTTAAAGACCTCTATTGCCAGTGGCCAGGTTAGTTTATTAACCAAGGTTTCTGGGATTGGCAAGAAAACAGCTGAAAGAGTTATTTTAGAATTAAGCAGTAAAATTTTAGTCCCCGGAGCTGAGGTAAGTAAGTTAATGGCTGATGATGAAACTATTGATGCTTTAGTCAGTTTGGGCTATACCAATCGTCAAGCCAGGGAAGCCTTTAAGCAGGTTCCCGGGAAAATAAAGGGAACAACCAATAGGATTAAAGAGGCCTTGAAGATTTTAGGGAAAACATGAACACAGTTTCAGCTAGTCAAAGGGAAAAATGGGACCAATTTGTTATTGCCAACAATGGTCATTTTTTACAATCTTGGTCGTGGGGAAAATTCCAAGAGTCATTAGGCCGCCAAATCTGGCGTCTAGAAACTGAAGGGTTAAAGGCCTTACTGATTAAGCATAATTTACCTTTGGAAAAAAATTATTTATATTGTCCCAGAGGACCAGTAATCCGGCAAATAGCCAATAATAAACAACGAACAATAAATTTATTTTTAGACCAAGTTAAAAAAATAGCTAAGCAAGAAAAGAGTATTTTTTTTAAAATTGAGCCAGATAACAGAGGCGATTACGGGGATAGTCCCCTGGGAATTGGAACAAGGACTGTATCTGAAGGACCATCTCTATTCCGGTCAAATAAACAAATCCAACCGCAAAAGACGTTAATTTTAGATATAACTAAATCAGAGAAAGAATTGTTAAGCCAGCTGCATCAAAAAACCAGGTATAATATTAGATTGGCTCAACACAAAGGAGTAATAATTGAGACAGCGAATGATAATGGAGCAACAGATACCTTTTTGGATTTATTAGAACAAACAGCTAAACGGGATAAGTTTCATCTTCATCCTAAGGAATATTATCAGAAAATGTTAGAGGTTTTAGGTAAAGAAGGGATGATTAAATTATTTTTGGCTAAATACCAGAATAAGATTATTGCGGCTAACCTAATTTGTTTTTTTGGTCAAACAGCCACTTATTTGCACGGCGCTTCTGATTATAATTTCCGTCAGCTGATGGCTCCTCATTTTTTGCAATGGCAAGCCATTGGCCAAGCTCAAAAACTTGGCTTGAAATATTATGATTTCTGGGGTATTGACGAAAAAAAATGGCCCGGGGTAACCCGCTTTAAAAAAGGATTTAATGGTCAAGAAATCACTTATCCAGACGCCTTTGATTTAGTTTTCCGGCCCTGGTGGTATCGGCTCTATAATTTAGCTCGGCGTATCTTATGAAAGATTTTTTAAAGAAATTTGTTCCTGATTTTTTACTTGGTTGGTACCATTTTGGCTGGGTTTTCTTAGGGGCAATTATTTATCGATTTCCTGCTCAAAAACTGAAAGTGATTGGCGTTACCGGGACTAATGGCAAATCAACGGTGGTTTTTTTAATTAATCAAATTTTAGAAGAGGCGGGTTATCAGGTAGCGGCCCTTTCTTCCATTCAATTTAAAATCAAAGCTCAGGTCTGGCCGAATAATTTGAAAATGACCATGCCCGGTCGCTTGAAATTGCAGAAATTTTTAAGACAAGCAGTCCGAGCTGGCTGTCAATACGCAGTTTTAGAAATAACTTCTGAAGGAATTAAACAATATCGTCATAAGTTTATTGGTTTTGATTCAGCAGTTTTAACTAATCTAACCCCTGAACATTTGGAAAGCCACGGTGGTTTTGAGAATTACCAAAAAGCCAAGGCCAAGCTTTTCCAGTCCCTTAAATCCAATGGCCAGATGATTGTTAATTTAGATGACCCCCATAGTGATTATTTTTTACAATTCCCCGCCGCAGAAAAATGGGGATACACAATACAAAGAAATTTGGGAACGTCGCTTCCAAAAAGGGAATGGCCCTCCCAAATCGCCCAAGTCGTTCGCGGCTCATCGTTTGTTTCTTCTCAAAACGGAATTAGTTTTAATGTTCAAGATACTCAATTTAATCTTAAATTATTGGGTAAGTTTAATGCTTTTAATGCCTTAACCGCTATAGCTGTTGGCTTATCAGAAAAAATTTCTTTGAGTAAAATTAAGTTGGCCCTGGAACAAATAAGGGGCCTGGCTGGTCGGTTGGAAATAGTCATTAAAGAACCTTTTACTGTCATAGTTGATTATGCTCATACGCCTGATGCTTTAGAAAAAGTTTATCGAACCATCAGAGAAGTTTTTAAGGGTCGCTTGATTGGTGTTCTGGGAGCAGCTGGCGGCGGTCGGGACAAATGGAAACGACCTCAATTAGGCCAAATTGCCGGGAAGTATCTGGACCAGATTATTATTACCAACGAAGACCCTTATAATGAAAATCCCCAGACAATTATTGATGAAGTGGCGGCTGGCTTAAAGCAGAAACAGCCAGAGAGAATTCTCGACCGGCGCCAAGCTATTCAGCGGGCTTTAAGATTAGCTCAAAAAGGTGATGTGGTAATTATTACGGGCAAGGGTTGCGAACCCTGGATGTGCGTGGCTAGAGGTAAGAAAATACCTTGGGATGACCGACAAGTGGTTAAGGAAGTTTATAATGGACTGTCCCTTAATCTTTAAAGCTATGGAAAAACTTTTCTTTTATTTGTTGATTTTCTGTCTGCCTTTTCAGACCCGGAAAATACTTTATCAATGGGGAGGTGATTTTAATGAATGGTCCAGTGTATATCTTTATTTAACTGACTTATTGATTTTATCGATTTTTTTGGTTTGGTTTTGGCGAAAAAGAAAAGAGAGATTTCTCAAAAGAAGGATAACCTTTCAATTTACTTCGCTTACTCGAGGATTAAAGAATGCTAGCTTTTGGCTGGTCATTTTTTTAATTATCAGTTTAATTTCCTTAGTTCAAGCTAAGAATATTCAGCTTGGTTTTTATCATTGGTTTAAACTACTGGAATTAGCCGGTTTATTTTTTTATTTAAAATACAATTTCAGGCAATTATTCAATCTTGAGCGAGTAGCCCAAATTTTAATAGCCAGTGGTTTGGTCCAATCCTTTATCGCTTTCGGTCAATATACTAGTCAAAAAAGCTTGGGTTTAAGATATTTATTTGAGAGTCCTTTAAGTCCAGAAACAGCCGGCGTGGCTAAAATTGTTGTTGAAGGAACAAGGATGATTCGGCCTTACGGCAGCTTGCCTCATCCCAATATTTTAGCGGCTTTTCTCGTCTTAAGTATTTTCTGTTTTTATTTTCTTTGGCTGAATAAAAAACATCCCTTTATTAAAAACTGTTTTTTGTTGACTGTTTTTTGTTTATTGTTTTTTGCTCTCGGGCTGACTTTTTCCCGCCTGGTTATCTTTACTTTTCTATTGGCCAGTTTGATTTATTTTGTTTTTACTTTTTGGCGGGTTATCCAAACACCAGATAAAGAATTATTCAAAAGAATCACATCAATTTTTTTATTGTTCATTGTTTTATGTTGTCTGTTTACTGTTCTGGCCTGGCCGGAAATTTCTTCTCGCTGGTCGATTTCTTTAACCGAGCAATCAGTCGGTTTACGGACTTTCTATAATCAAACAGCTTTTTCTATAATTAAGGAACATCCTTGGCTGGGGATAGGTTTGGGCAATTTTGTCTGGGAAATCAGAGAAATGCTTCGCCTTTTATCTGCTTGGCTTCATCAGCCGGTTCATAATATCTATCTGTTAATTGCTTCAGAAACTGGTTTAATTGGTTTAATTATCTTTTTGTTTTTCATTTTTAGATTATTAATTCAAGCTAAAAAAATTCCCTTATATTTATTCTTAATTTTGTTTTCTTTCTTATTCATTGGTTTATTTGACCATTTCTTTTGGACCTTACAACAAGGGCAAATAATGTTTTGGTTGGTCTTGGGGATTACGGCAAGTTATAGAAAGTTATCCTCTGTTTGACCCTTGTTTTTGAGAGAGTATAATAAGGGTAAATTGTGCCTGTAGCTCAGCGGATAGAGCATCAGCTTCCGGAGCTGGCAATCGCAGGTTCAAATCCTGCTAGACACGTTTTAATCCTTATCTTTTACTATGAGAATTGAAAAAAAAGTTCAGCAAGAATATTTTGAGGCAGTTATTGAAGGCAAAAAACGCTTTGAGGTTCGGTTAGCTGATTTTAAGTGCAAGGCCGGTGATATTCTTGTGCTTAAAGAGCAAAAACAAGGAACAAAAGAGCTTACTGGCAGGCAAATAGAATGTGAATTATTGTATAAATTCAATACGAAAGACATAGGAAAATTTTATACAAAAGAACAAGTGGATAAGTATGGACTGGCTGTGTTAGCCATAAGAAAGAAGTTCAAATTCAAATAAAGTTATGCGTTTTATTGCTGACCTGCATATCCATTCCAAATATTCCCGGGCGACTTCGCGGGATA
>CAZPQT010000011.1:17828-22912 GCA_964589195.1 uncultured Candidatus Saccharibacteria bacterium | reverse complement strand
GATGATTTGCCCTTGGAAGATTGGTGGTTTAAATATGTTTATCCAATAGAATCAAAATTCACCGCTAATCATGTTTACTGGGGCTCCCTGTTGGCTATGCTGGAGATGATAAAATCAGGGACAACATGTTTTACTGATTTTTACTATTATCAAGACCAAGTGGCCAGAGCGGCTTATCAAATAGGTATGCGGGGCGTCTTGGGCTGCGCGGTCCTGGATGCGCCTACTTTTTATTTCAAAACTCCTGCTCAGGCATTAAAAAATGCCTCTTTAATAATTAAAAGATATTCTGATAACGACTTAGTCAATGTTTCTTTAGCACCTCATATGTTTCAGACGACTTCTTTAAAGACCTATCAAGAATGTAAAAAATTAGCCGAAGAAAATGATTTGCTTTTAACAACTCATCTGGCTGAAACCAGACAAGAAGTTAATTATTGTTTAAAGAAATATAAACAGCGGCCAATAGAAATTTTAGCTAAAGCGGGTATTTTAGATCAAAAAACCATCTTGGCTCATGGTTGCTGGTTGACTAAAAAAGAGATTAAAATTTTAGCTCAATCTGGCGCTTCCATAGCTCATTGTCCTGTTTCTAACATGAAGTTAGCTTCCGGAGTGATGCCTTTGATTGAAATGCTTGGGGTAGGGGTTAATGTCGGTTTGGGTACTGACAGCGCCTGCTCTAATAATAATTTAGATATGTTTGGAGAAATGAAAACAGCTGCTTTATTGCATAAAGTTTATCAATTAAATCCGACACTGGCTAATGCGCAAACTATTTTTGATATGGCCACTATTAACGGAGCCAAGGCCTTGGGTCTGGCTGAAGAAATAGGTTCTTTAGAAAAAGGCAAAAAAGCTGATTTGATTATACTTGACTTTAGGCAGCCCCATTTGATACCTTATTATAATATTGTTTCTCATTTAGTTTATGCGGCTAAAGGCAGTGATGTGGAAACAGTCATCATTGACGGAAAAATTGTTATGGAAGGAAGAAAAATTAAGCGAGTTAAAGAGAATAAAGTTTTAAATAGAATTGAAAAATTTGTCCTATAACAAAAAGAGTGATATACTAAGATGTATGACAAATAAAAAAACAATTATTTTTGGAATAATCGCTTTAGCTGTTTTGGCTGGTTTGGTCTGGTATGGCAGCCAGCGGGATTCAACCATAGGAGACCAAGCGGCTGCCCTTTTAAGTGGGAGTCTCTTTTCGGAAGAAGAATCCTTTCAATTAGTTGAAGAAGAGTTTGTTTCGGGCAATCCCGAAGCTCCGGTGACCATCATTGAATATTCCAGTCATTTTTGCGGTCATTGTACTGCTTTTCATTTAGAAACTCTACCCTTGATTACTGATAAGTATATTAAGACCGGCCAAGTTAAATTTATTTCGCGGCGTCTCTCTCCTTCAGAATTAGGTCAAGCCATTCTTTGCGCTCAAGAGCAAAGTAAATTTCAGCAAGCTGATGAATATCTTTTTGAGCACAACCAAGAACTTATTGAACAAACCCAAAAAGCTGTTTCGGAAGATGATTTGATGATGATTGTGGCTGATTGGTTAAAAGCAATGGCCGGTAATTTAGATTTAGACCAAGAGAGTTTTAATCAATGTTTAGATTCGAAGAAATATCAAGAAAGAGTCATTCTTTGGTTTGAGCAAGCCGAGGAGGCCGAGGTGACCGGCACACCGACTTTCTTTATTAATGACCAGATGGTTGTTGGCAACCAGCCTTATAGTATTTTTCAAGAAATAATTGAGCAAGCCCTGATGATTCAATAAGACTCATTAAAAAAGCTTTTTTAACAATTTAATAAGGAGGGTTTAGTATGGAAGGGCAAAGTTTGTTTGAAAAGGAAGTCAATGAGTTCAATGATAAGGCTCCTAATCCTGAAGAAGCAATTGAGGATAAATTTGGACAAGAGACCAGAGAAACGGCTCGAGAAATCTTAGAAAAACTTACCCAAGTAGACTTTTATAGGAAAGAAGAAATAGATGAAAGGGATAAAAAGAGAGTTGAAGAAATTCTTAAGAAGTCCAAAAAAGAAAAAAAGATAGTCGAGTTTTTATCCTTAGAAAAACATAAACTGTATGGAGATTTTGTGATTATCATAATGAAGAAAGCAAAACGTCTTTTCTTTAGTTTGAGAATTAAAAATTCAGAGGCGGCTGTTGAGAGACATAAGAAAAGACAGAAAGAATTAATGATGAAATTTAACGGTCGATTTATTGAGTCGAAAGTGATGATAGTTAATCATCGGAAATCTGATGAGGAATTAATGAAAGATTGGCAGGAAATACTTAAGCATTTTCAAGAATCCTGATTAAGGTTTGTCAAAACTAATTATAGTCAGGATTTTTTCTTTTTTTGGTTCTGTGGTATAATAAAAAAAAGACACAACACAATTTAAGTTGTTATTTTCTTTGGTGTTAAAATTTTTTGTTCGCATTTTAACCTGAAGGAAACTTGGGTTTTTACAATTCTATGAAAAAAACAAATAGTTCGACAAAATCTACTACGGACATTTTAATTATTGGCGGCGGGCCGGCCGGAGCGGTGGCCGCCGTGACTGCCAGAAAAAATTATCCCTCAAAGCAAATTACCTTGATTAGAAAAGAAGAAAAAGGGATTATTCCTTGCGGCATTCCTTATATTTTCCATCGATTAAATTCAGTAGATGAAAACTTAATGCCTGACCAGCCTTTATTGGATAATAAAATCGACCTGATTATTGGAGAAGCGACAAAAATTGAATCCGAGAAAAAAATAGTCATTCTTAAAAATAAGGATAGCTACAATTATGATAAATTAATTTTAGCTCTGGGTTCCGACTCTCATTTAATTCCAATTCCCGGCGCAGAAAAACAAGGGGTCTGGCAGATAAAGAAAGATTATCAGTATTTAAAAAAGCTTCGAGAGGCAATGCTTAAGGCAAAAAATATAGTTGTTATTGGCGGTGGCTTTATCGGTATTGAATTAGCTGAAGAATTAAGTAGTATTGAGGGTTTAGATATTAGTATTATTGAATCGTTAGAATGCTGCCTTTTGACTAATTTTGATAAGGAATTCGCTCTGGCGGCTGAAGAAAAATTAAAAAAGAAAGGGATAAAAACATACACTGGGGTAAAAGTAGAAAAGATTGGCGGCGATGCTCAAGTAGAGTATCTGCAATTAGCCAATGGAGAAAAAATAGCCGCTGATGCGGTAATTCTATCAATTGGCGCCAGGCCAAATATTAATTTAGCTAAAGAGGCCGGTATTAAAACCGAAGAAAAAGGAGGTATTTGGGTTGATGAATATTTAAGGACAAATATCCCCGATATTCTGGCTATTGGTGATTGTGCCCAAACCAGAGATTTTATCACCAGTAAGAATATTCCAGTAATGCTGGCTTCGGTGGCTGCCAGCGAAGCGAGAATTGCCGCTAATAATTTATACCAACTAAAACTTATCAGGGAAAATAAAGGAACTCTTGGCGTCTTTTCTACTTGCGTTGACGGTTTGGTTTTGGGGGTGGCCGGTTTAATTGAAAGAAAAGCTAAAGAGGAGAAATTTGAATATATAATTGGAGAGGCTCAGGCGCCTAATCATCATCCAGACAAGTTGCCGGGGACTGAACAGATTAAAGTAAAATTAATTTTTGCCAAATCCTCTGAAGGATTACTTTTGGGAGCAGAAGTGATGGGACCAGAAAGTGTTGGCGAGATGTTGAATATAATGGCTATGGCCATTCAGCAACAAGCTACTCTTTACGATTTTAACACTTGGCAAATAGCTACTCATCCTCTTTTGACCCCAGCCCCGACTATTTATCCTTTTATTGCGGCCGCCCAAAACGCCATGTTCAAATTAAAAAATAGGTGTTAATTTAAGAATCCTTTATGATTTACGACCTTATTATTATTGGTGGGGGGCCGGCCGCCATCAATGCTGGTATTTATGCGGCTCGGAAAAAATTAAAGACTCTTTTGATTACTAAAAATTGGAGTAATCAGATGAGTGAAACTGGTCAAGTGGAAAACTATTTAGGTTTTGAGTCGATTTTGGGCGCGGAATTAGTCCAAAAATTTATTAGTCATTTGAAAAAATTTGACTTAGAAATCAAAGAAAAACAGGAAGTTCAAGGGATTAAAAAGTTAGCTGACGGGGGATTTGAAATTTTAAACGGTCGCCATAATAAAGAGCGGGCCCGGACGCTGATTATCGCCAGTGGTAAAGGACCAAGGAAATTAAATGTGCCTGGTGAGGAAAAGTTTATTGGCCGAGGAATTAGTTTTTGCGCTACTTGCGATGCTCCTCTTTTCAAAAATAAGGAAGTAGCCGTGGTTGGTGGGGGAAATGCCGCGGCCATAGCCGCCTTAGAAACAGCTAAATATGCCTCAAAAATATATCTCTTGAGCTTATATTCTAAATTACTGGCTGATAAACTTGAGCAAGAAAAGATTAAATCTGCTTCTAATATTGAGATTTTGTTTAATATCCGGGTCAAGGAAATTCAGGGAGATAAATTTGTCACCGGTTTAATTTATCAAGATAAAATTTCTCAAGAGGAAAAAAAATTATCTGTTGAGGGTGTTTATATAGAAATCGGTTCAGCGCCTATTTCTAATTTTATTAAAGGTGTGGTAAAATTAAATAAGCAAGGTGAGATTAAGATTGACTTGCGCAATCAGACCTCACAGCCGGGAATTTTTGCGGCTGGTGATGTGACCGATGTTTCTCATAAGCAGATTATCGTTGCCGCCGGCGAAGGAGCCAAGGCCGCCTTAAATGCTTATGATTATTTAAGTAAATTAAAAAGGTGAAAATTATGGAAAACACTCAAAAATCCCAACCCTATATTCGTGTATTTTCCGGTCCGAGCTGTCCTTATTGTTATACTCTCAAGGCATTTTTAGATGAACAGGGTTTTGATTATGAAGATATTAATGTAGCGGAGAACGAACAAGCGGCCAAGGAAATGATAGATAAATCTGGTCAGATGGGCATACCCGTAGTAGAAATAGACGGCCAGATTATTGTTGGTTTTGATAAGGAAAAAATTAGTCAATTGCTTAAAATCAGCGAATAATGAACATGACAACC
>CAZPQT010000011.1:0-17728 GCA_964589195.1 uncultured Candidatus Saccharibacteria bacterium | reverse complement strand
GGTCTTTTTACTGATTTGGAAGGAGCTAAAAAACATCTTCAGGCCGGCGCTAAAAAAGTGATTATTTCCGCTCCCTGTAAAAGTGAAGGAGTTGCCCATTTTGTTTTAGGGGTTAATCAAGAAAAATATCAACCAGACAAGGATAATATTGTTTCAATGGGTTCTTGCACAACTAATTGTTTAGCTCCAGTAGCTAAGGTGCTTCATGATAATTTTGAAATAGAGTCCGGTCTAATGACAACAATTCATAGTTATACTAACGACCAACGGCTGCTTGATTTACCTCATAAAGATTTACGCCGGGCCCGGTCAGCGGCTCTATCAATGATTCCTACCAGCACGGGAGCGGCTATTGCCGTAATTAAGACCATTCCGGAATTAAAAGGTAAAATACACGGCATTGCTGTTCGGGTGCCCACGCCAATTGTTTCTTTAATTGATTTTGTGGCTAAAGTAAAAAAGGAAACCACTGCGGAAGAAGTTAATCAGGTTTTTGAGAAAGCTTTGTCAGATAAGAAAATGAAGGGGATATTGACCACAGAAGAAGCTCCCTTGGTTTCGGTTGATTTTAAAAATAGCCCTTTTTCAGCTATTGTTGATTTGCCTTCAACTATGGTTCAGCAGAAGAATTTAATTAAGGTTTTAGCCTGGTATGACAATGAATGGGGTTACGCTTGCCGCTTAGCTGAATTCGCCGAGTTTATCGGGAAGAAATTATAGATATTCAAGGACTGTATCTTAGGGACAGTCCCTAAGATACAGTCCTTGAATTTAAAAACAATGATTTATCTGGGGGCTGACCACGCTGGTTTCCACTTAAAAGAAGAACTCAAGAAATATCTGAAAGAATTGGGATATGAGTATAAGGATTTAGGTAATCAAGAGTTGGACCCTAAGGACGATTATCCTGATTTTGCTTTGGTCGTGGCCGAAAAAGTAACCCAGACAAAAGAAAAGGGGATTTTAATTTGCGCTACCGGTTTTGGTATGGCCATAGCGGCTAACAAAATTAAAGGAATTAGAGCGGCTGTTTGTTGGGATGAATTTACTGCTTTGCAATCACGCGAACACAATGATGCTAATGTTCTTTGTTTAGGCGGCAAAGTAATAGATTCAGAAACAGCTAAGAAAATTGCCCGAATTTGGCTGGAAACAGAATTTGTCGGAGAAGAAAGACATATTCGCCGACTGAAAAAGATTGAAGATATAGAAATAGAATAAAGCTCAAAAAGATAATTTTTAAAAGATGCAAATTTTTCTCCAGCGGAAAAACTTGCTCAGAATCCGGCAAAATTTCGCCAAAGGAGAACCAAACAATTTTGCCTTCTTGTGCTTTTAAAAATTACTTTCCGAGCTTTATAACAACTTAAATAATATAAAATGATTGAAGTTATTCCTGCCATTATTGCCAAAGATTTTCAAGAACTACAAGAGAAAATTAAAAAAATAGAGCCATATGTTGAATGGGTTCAATTAGATATTATGGATGGGCAGTTTGTGGATAATTCTACTTGGAATAATCCAGCCGAGTTGAAAAATTTAGAAACCCAAGTCAAATTAGAGATGCATTTAATGGTTGCCAATCCTGAAGAACATATTGACGAATGGATTAAATCGGGCGTCCAAAGGATTATTTTCCATTTTGAGTCAACTCAGCAACCTCAAGAGGTGATTACTAAGATAAAAAAGGCCGGTTTAATGGTTGGATTAGCCATTAATCCAGAGACGCCTATTGAAAAAGTTGATGATTTTATTGACCAACTTGATTTGGTGCTGGTGATGACGGTTCAGCCGGGCCGCGGCGGCCAGAAACTACTTGAAGAAACTTTGGATAAAGTTAAGCAATTGCGGGATAAGTATCAGGATGTTAATATAATGGTAGATGGCGGAATTAATCTTGAGACAGCTCCTAAAGTTATTCAAGCCGGGGCTAATCTTTTAGCCAGCGGCGGCGTTTTTAAGAGCGATAATATTGAAAAAACTATAAAAGAGTTAAAATCATGCCAGTAAAGAAAAATAAAAAGAAGATAACTATTGATAATTTAGCTATAATGGTCAAACGTGGTTTTGATGATGTTGATAAAAGATTTGATAAGATTGATGAAAGATTTAACAGAACCGATAAAACATTCGGCAAAGTAAGAAGAGATATAAGTGAAATAAAAATGAGATTGGAGAAGATAGAAAGAAAGATTATTGCTCTTGAAGATAAGTTAATAGAGCATAGTCGAGAATTAAAAGAAATAAAAGAAAATTTAAGGGAAATAAAAAAACAAGGGAGAATAGATGAAAATAGATTATTAGATTTAGAAAAAAGAATAGAGGAAATAGAATTAAAAGCGGCTTAATTTATGGAAGAAAAAGAACTTAAACAATTAGCTAACACAATCAGAAAAGACATTATTGAGATGTTATTGGAAGCCAAATCGGGTCATTCAGCCGGCCCTTTGGGTATGGCTGATGTTTTTACGGCTCTTTATTTCGGCGGAGTAGTGAAATATAAGCCCAAAAAGCCTGACTGGCCAGAAAGGGATCGGGTGATTGTTTCTAATGCTCATATTTGTCCGGTTTGGTATGCTGCCTTAGCCCGGGCCGGCTATTTTCCAGTCAAAGAGTTAAAAACATTGAGAAAATTAGGTTCTCGTTTACAGGGTCATCCCAGCCGTTTGCATCTTGATTGTATGGAAACCTCAGCTGGTTCTTTGGCCCAAGGCCTATCAATTGCCTGCGGCATGGCTTATTCTTTTGCTAAGTTTGACAATAAGAAAAACTGGGTTTGGTGCTTGACCAGCGATGGAGAACATAATGAAGGGCAGATGTGGGAAGCAGCTATGTTTGCCGGGAAAAATAAATTGTTTAATCTAACCCAAATTATGGACAGAAATAATATTCAGATTGATGGTTATACTGAAGAGGTGATGCCTTTAGAGCCCTTAAAAGATAAATATGAAGCCTTTGGCTGGCATGTTATGGATGTCGATGGCCATAATATAGAAGAGATTATTGATGCCTGCAATAAATCAAAGGCGATTTTTGAGAAGCCCAGTTTAATTATTGCCCATACTATTCCCGGTAAAGACATTGATTTTATTGAATGGAAATATTCTTGGCATGGCAGAGTGCCCTGTCCGGAAGAAGCTAAAGAAGCTCTTAATTGCTTGAGGACTTTGGATGGGAAAATTAAAAGCGAGCATGAGTAAAAATATGGACTTAGAAAAAAACCTATACCAAAAAGAAAAATTAGAACAAAAGCCGACCCGGGATGGTTATGGTGAGGGATTGGTTGAGTTAGGTAAGAAAAACAAAAATGTCGTTGTTTTGTGCGCTGACTTGACTGGTTCAACCCGCAGTAAAATGTTTGCTGATGAATTTCCGGAGAGATTTATTGAAGTAGGCATTGCTGAACAGAATATGGTTGGTTTGGCAGTTGGTTTGTCTCTGGTCGGTAAAATTCCTTTTATTTCCACTTATGCGGTCTTTTGTCCGGGTAGGAACTGGGACCAGATAAGAATTAGCGTTGGTCAAAATAACGCTAATGTTAAATTAACCGGAGCTCATGCCGGAGTTTCTGTAGGAGCTGATGGAGCAACTCATCAGGGTTTGGAAGATATAGCTATTACTCGCTGTTTGCCTAATATGACGGTTTTAGCGCCCGGCGACGCTATCGAGACAAAAAAAGCGACCATAGCGGCTGGCCAGATGAAAGGACCGGTTTATTTAAGATTTGCCCGGGAAGCTACTCCAGTTTTTACCACCCCAAAGACGCCTTTTAAAATAGGCCAAGCCGAAGTTTTTCGCAAAGGAGCAGACGCGACAATTATTGCCTGTGGTCCGACAGTTCACGAGGCCTTATTAGCCGCTCATGATTTGGAAGAAGATGGTCTTTCAATAAGGGTAATCAACAACCATACTGTTAAACCTATTGACCAGGAAACAATTATTGAGGCGGCCGAAAGAACCGGGGCCGTGGTGACAGCTGAAGATCATCAAGTTATGGGAGGTATGGGTTCAGCTGTTTGTGAAGTACTGGCTAAAAATTGCCCGGTACCCGTAGAAATGATTGGTGTCCAAAATCGCTGGGGCGAATCCGGTGAGCCGGATGAACTAATGAAAGAATTCCATTTATTGGCCGAAGATATTAAAGAAGCGGTGAAGAGGGTTTTAAAGAGGAAAAGTTAATATGTATGATATTATCACTTTTGGCTCAGCTACTCAGGATGTTTTTATGAGTAGTCGGGAATTGCGGGTAGTTGAAGACGAAAAATTTATTACTAAAAAGGGACTTTGTGTCCCCTTGGGTTCAAAAATGTTTATGGAGAGCATTTTTTTTGCGATGGGCGGCTGCGGGACGAATACGGCCGTTACTTTTGCCCGACAGGGTCTGAAAGCTGCTTATTTCGGTCAAATCGGCAAGGACCTTCCCGGAGAGGGCGTTAAGAAAGAATTAACCGAACAAGGCGTTTCCTTGGATTTATTAAAAGAAACAGCTCAATATCCGACAGCTTATTCAGTTATTCTTTCCTTACCTGAAGTTGGCCGAAGTATTTTGGAAAAACATGGCGCTTGCCATGAAATAGGCGTAGAAGATTTACCTTTAGATAAATTTAAAACAAACTGGTTCTATATTGCCTCTCTTTCGGGAAATAGCCATATTATTCTAAAGCCATTAATTGATTTTGCCAGCAAAAATAATATCAAAGTTGTGGCCACTCCGGGCAAAGTTCAATTAGGAGATGATTTAGAACTTTTTAGGGGACTGCTTGATAAAATTGATATTTTGATTTTAAATAAGGAAGAGGCCGCTAAATTAACAGAAATAGATTTTAATCAGGAAAAAGAAATTTTTAAAAAATTAGATGACTTGGTAAATGGCATGGTCGTTATGACCAAAGGGCCTGATGGCGTAGTTGTTTCCGATAACCAAAATTTGTATTCGGCTGGCATTCCTAAATCCGGTTTAGTTGACCGAACTGGCGCTGGCGATGCTTTTGGTTCTGGCTTTGTAGCGGGCTGGATTGCCAAAGAGGATATTGCCTATGCTATTCAATTGGGCGCGGCCAATGCTACGGCTTGCCTCCAAGAAATGGGAGCGACTAAGGGTCTTTTGAAAAAAGGCGATTGGGGCGAGTGGGAAAAAGTAAAGGTCGGAAAATCAAGAGTCAATGTC
The DNA here is from genome assembly GCA_964589195.1 of uncultured Candidatus Saccharibacteria bacterium. Taxonomy (GTDB): domain Bacteria; phylum Patescibacteriota; class Minisyncoccia; order Portnoybacterales; family UBA2143; genus CAZPQT01. The sequence continues at coordinate 12,561 of CAZPQT010000011.1, read as the reverse complement.
GAATAAAAAGGGTTTTACTTTAATTGAACTCTTAGTCGTTATTGCCATCATTGGTCTCTTGGCTAGCATTGTGCTGGTTAGTTTAAACAGCGCTAGGAAAAAGGCGAGAGATATCAAGAGATTGTCGGACTTAAAACAAATTCAGTTGGCTATTGAGTTGTATTACGACAATAAAGGTTATTACCCGAAAGAAGGCGATGGAGCTAATGGCAAAATAGGCGAAGGGGCTGGATTGGATTTGATGCTTTCTTCTTATATGGCGGCTGTTCCGGCTGATCCGTCAGGGCCGGGAAATAGTAGTTACTACTATTACTATGATGGTAAACAGTCGTGTACTGGCGGTCCTCAATCTATTATCGCTGTTCTTTTTGCCCATAGTATGGAGATTATGGCTGGCAACCCAAATGATATTTGTTCAAGTTGGGGTGGTGAGGGAGGGGCTGGTTCAGCTAATGGCTATCATCTATATATTGGGCCTAGCAGCGACGTTTATTAAATGACTCAGGTATTAAAATTAGCTAAGTTGTTGAGAACATCAAAGGGGGTAGTTTTAGATTTAGAGAAAAAGATGGAGAAGATTAGCGGGCAAAAGGGAGTAATTGAGAAAATTGTTCAAAAAAATGGGCAGAAAATTCAAGAAAAATTAAAAGAATTAGGATTGGGGAGTGACACTCCCAGATTGGAAACAACATCTTCAAATCCGCTTAAGGCTGAACAGGTTTATCAAGCTCTAATTGATAAAGCTAAAAAAGACGACCAAGCTCTTTTTGAGCATTTTCATGAGCCGGATTTTTCCACCGAAATTGGCTGCCGCAGTTTAATTAATGCTACCAAAGAGTTAACTGGTGATTTATCAGGATTTTATCTTAAAGAGAGTAAAGCCAAGGAACTTTTCAAACAGAATCCGCCTCGTCAGATTATGGCTAATTTGGGCTATGGCAATGATATAGATAAAATGCTGGCTAAAGAAGATATTTTTGAGATTTTTTGCGCTTTGAGATTTGCCGAGGACAGTCAATGGCTCAATGATGTTTTTTTTAAACCTTATCGAGATTTGACCAAAGATGATTTTGAAAAAAGAAAAATTAAAGTGATGGTTTTACCGGAAAGATGGCTGGAAATTGGTCAGAAATTTTTGGGCAAAAAACTCCATCACATGAGTCATTTAAAAGAAATGGGTATTGTCTTTGTTATCCCAGTAGTTAGGCGGCTGCCTGGTGAAGTCCTTTATCTTTTCTTTATGACATTACATTATACTTACGAAACTGATTGGCATTCCCGACTTTTTGAAATCTATAGTCGAGAGTCGGATTTTGCTCAAAAAATGATTAGGGCCTTGAAAGTAGAAGTGACTGGTGGTCCCTTACCTGATGAAAAGAGAATGAGCTGGCGAATTGTAGCTAAATATTTAGCTAAAGATGACCCTAATGACCCCCGTTTGGCCGAACCGCATATTAGTCCCGAGGCCTGGCATTACACTAAAACAACTTTAGCTATTCAGAAATTCGCTCAGCGTTTTCCAAATTTAGGATTAGATTTCTGGCAGGGATTAGAGGTGGCGGGGGAATATTTTCCCTCTGATCATTCAAAAGAAGAAACTTTGATTAGCTTTGATTTATTTGATAATGGAATTTCTTTGCTCCGACAGAGTGGCTTTGAATCAAAGTATCTTTATCATCAACAAGAGGCCTTATGGAACGAAGTTTTTGTCGAGTATCTGGGTGAGGAAAAATTAGACAAATTAATGATGGAGAATTTGGATAAAGGATACGTTAGCCTCTAAATTAAGGCACACTCTTGAAATGAAAATTATGTTGGATATTTTTAAAAAAGCACAAGAAAACAAATACGCTATCGGCGCTTTTAATGTTTCTAATTTAGAGCAAATTAAGGCGATTATTCAGGCCGTTCAAAAGATGAAAAGTCCGGTGATTATGGCTACCTCTGAAGGCGAGAGTAAATCTATTGGTAAAAAACAAATTAAAGCAATAATTGATGTTTATCGTCAGGAAACTGGCTGGCCGATAATTTTACATTTAGACCATGGAAAATCTTTTGAAGTTGTTAAAGAAGCGATAGAAGCAGGCTATGATTCAGTTCAATTTGATGGTTCTGAATTGTCTTTTGAAGAAAACGTGAGGATAACTAAAAAAATAGTTGAATTTGCCAGAGAAAAAGGAATTGAAAACATTGAAGGAGAAATGGGTTATTTAAGAGGTAAATCAGCTGTTCAAGAAGCAGTAGAAATCAAAGAAGAGGATTTAACTGACCCAAAACAAGCTCAGGAATTTATCAAAGAGACCAAAGTGGATAGTTTGGCGGTGGCTATTGGCAATATTCATGGGGTTTTTAAATCAACTAAAAATCCTCATTTGTTTTTAGATAGATTAGAGGAAATAAATAAGGGTTTAGCTAACAAGGTATTTTTGGTTTTACATGGTGGTTCTGGTACCCCTGAAGAAGATATCAAAAAAGCAATTCAATTAGGTATTGTCAAAATCAATGTCAATACAGAATTAAGAATGGCTTACACTAAGGCGCTTAAAAAAACTCTTCAAGATAATCCTAGTCAGACCACGCCTTATAAAATAATGTTGCCAGTGATTGAGGCGGTTCAAAAGGTCGTTGAAGAAAAAATTAAATTATTTGGCAGTGATAATAAAATATGAATATTAAAATAGATAAGGAAAAATGTATTGGCTGCGGTAGCTGCACGGCGGTTTGTCCGGAGTTATTTGAATTGAGCGGCGAGGATAATAAAGCCCAGGTTAAAGAAAAAACAGAAGGCGAGGCAGAAATGAGTGACAAATGCGCTCAAGAGGCCGTTGATATTTGCCCGGTCCAGGCAATTGAGATTGAGGAATAATTCCTGAATCTTGTTAACATACCCTATTCCTTCTTGACCCAAGGAGTTTTTTTGGTTAAGATAAAGTAAGCATGTTAGAACTATTAGTTAAATTGCGGCCAGAGACCGGCCGAGGTAATAAACAAATCCGGAAGCAAGGTTTTATTCCGGCTATTTTGTATGGCCGCAAAATCAAAAATTTGGCTTTGTCGGTTAAAGCGCAAGATTTTGAAAAAGTATATCAAGAGGCCGGTGAGAGCACCCTGATTAAGCTAAAAATAGAGGAAGACCAGAACAAGGCAAAATCCGCCAAAGGCGGATCTCCGTCAAAGGACGGACAAGCTGCCCCTGGCGGAAAAGAAAGAGTGGTTTTAATTCATGAAATAGCCAATGACCCGGTCAGTGATGAACCTATTCATATTGATTTTTACCAGGTTAAGATGGATGAACCTATTAAAGCAGAGGTGCCTTTGGTCTTTGTGGGCGAGTCGCCGGCGGTTAAAGAAGCAACCGGCGTCTTGGTAAAAAATATTCAATCTTTGGAAGTAGAGGCCTTGCCTCAAGACTTGCCTCATCAGATTGAAGTGGATATTTCTTCTTTAAAGACAGTTGATAATAAGATTCATATTAAAGATTTAAAGCTGTCAGCAGGGGTTAAAACAGAAGTCCAGCCAGAAGAGGTAGTCGTTTTGGTTATTCTGCCGCGAACCAAAGCTGAATTGGAAAAATTAGAGGAAACGCCAGAAGAAAAGATAGAAGAAGTTGAAATGGTCGAGAAAAAGAAAGCCGGGGAAGAGGTGAAGGAAGAAGCAGTTGAAGAAACAGAATCAACCCAAGAGGCCACTTCCTTTAAAGAAGAGAAAGTTGCCCCTGATAAAAAAGAGAAATGAGTAAATTGTCAAAAGTTTATATTTTTTTAAGAGTCCAACTCCTAAAATTTAGACAAGGGCAGTTCTCAAGCAGCAAAAAGGACTGTCCTCATGTTTGCTTTTTAAAAAGCAAACATGAGGACAGTCCTTTTTGCTGCTTGAGGATTACTCTCATTGCCTTTTTAGTTGTCTTGGCGATTCCTTTTTTTGTTCAGGCAGCAGATGTTGATGAACTGCGGCAGGATTTAGAAAATCAGATCAGGCAAAAACAAGAAGAAATTAATCAGTATCAGCAGAAAATTGGCGAAAACCAACAAAAAGCCAGGACCCTTAACAACGAAATTCAGATTTTAGAAGACCAGATTAGTCAGATTCGTTTGGAAATAAGCCAAATTGACTTGACTATTCAAAAAAGCACTTTAAATATTCAGGAGCTCGACGGTCGAATTAATATTTTAGAAGAGAATATAAGTCAAAAGAAAGACCTCTTGGCTGAATATATTCGGACAGTCGCCCTTTATGATCAGGAAACACTTTTAGAAGTGATTTTAAAAAATGAAAAATTTTCTGATTTTTTTGACGAAATTAAGGCTTTAGAAAACGCTCAAGAGGAAATTCAGAGTGTTTTAGTAGTTGTCCAGGGGCTAAAGAATGAATTAGAAGAACAGAAAGAAGAAAAAGAAAGCGAACGAGAAGAGCAATATCGTTTAAAATCCCTTCAATTAATTCAAAGTAGGACTGTTGAAAATAGACAAGGGCAGAAAGAAAATATACTTTCTCAAACTAAAGGAGAAGAGCGGCTCTATCAACAAATGATTCAAGGGACAGAAAAAGAGATTACCTTTATTAGAGAACAGCTTTCTTTATTAGAAAAGTATCATATAACTTTAGAAGAGGCGATTCAAGATGCTATTTTTGCCGGTTCAAAGACAGGCGTCAGACCAGCTTTCCTTTTAGGTGTTTTAGAAGCTGAATCCCGCTTGGGCCTGAATGTGGGAACTGGTACTTGGCAAAAAGATATGTATCAGTGTTACCGAAGCTTAGGTTATCTGACCAGGGCCGAGAAAGAAAAAAATGCCTTTCTTCAAATCTGTCAGGAATTAGGACTTAATCCGGATACCCAGCCAGTTTCCGCTGAACCCTGGTATGGTTGCGGCGGCGCTATGGGCGTAGCCCAATTTATGCCCACAACCTGGTTAGCTTACAAAGAGAGAACATCTGGTTTAACTGGTCATTATCCTCCTAATCCCTGGAATCACCGGGATGCTTTTACGGCGGCGGCGATTAAATTAGGCGACGGGGGAGCTAATCAGCGGACCGAAATAGGTGAACGCAGCGCTTATGCTAAATATTTAGGCGGCAGCCGCTGGGAAAGCTGGGTCTACAATAAAGTAACTGATTATGTGATTAAATTAGCCGCCAATTTCCAAAAACAGTATTTCGATTAACCTACAGGGACTGTAATGTCAAAAAGGCAACAGAAATGCTGCCTTTTTTAAAATAAATTTTCATCTTGCCGAATTTATTTAAAAATTTATCTCTCAATAGATTTTTTTCTTGGGCAAATCCATGATAATCTTATGATAGCAAATTTTTTATTTCTTTGCTACATTTTCTCAAAACCCTTGACAAAATCAGATAGATATGATATGATTATGGCATAAAAATTAGTCAGTAGCAGTGTGGGAATCCTGACCTTTTTGGGTTCCAGGTCCCTCCTTCTGGGACGGGCTTTATGCCCACAAGGATTCTCACCCTACTGCTTGCTAGTTGTTTTAGTAAGTAGGAACATTTCTTTCTGTCTTTGATTGGGTCTGACTCAATCATTAGCTTTGAGAGGTGTTTAATCGCTTTTCTGCCATTGGCAGATAAAGCGCATTACTTAAAAAAAATATACACAAAAGCCCTTCCTTTATCGGAGGGCTTTTGTGATTTTAATATTTTGGAGGGAAAGAACTATATTACCAAACAACTAAAGCGCTGTATTTTTCAAGAACTTTTAGTTGTTCGGGAGTTAATTGTAATGAAGCATCAATCGCTTCTTTAATTAAATCTTCGGAAAAGGCGATTTCTTCGTCAATTTCTAATGGTCTGGAACCAATGTTGTCTTTGAGGTAATCCTCAATATAAACTTTATGTTCATTGGTCAATTCTTGGGGATTATCTTTAAGATAATCTTTGAGGGCGCGACGGGCTAAATGAGTCGTCCCATTTCCCTTGACTGCTTTTTCAATAATTGTTCCTGCTTCTTTGCGTCCTTCGGGAACGATTAATTTAATATTTTCTTCTTCGGTTTCTCCTGTAACTTGACTGATTTCTTCTTGACCAGTCAGTTCTTCAGTCAGATCAGTTATCCCTTCTTCTAAACCAGCGGCCATTTCCTCTTCAAAAGGCAGTATAGTTTCCTCTTGATTCTTCTGGCTGGCGTAAAGATAAATACCACCTGCTAAGATCAAGAGAGCAATGATTGGTAAAATCACTGAACTGCCGTATTTATTAAGCCATCCTCTAGTCCCTCCACCCGAGTCGTCTTTTCGGGCAAAGCCGAATTGCGGTCCGCCAGTCAATGGAGATTGACTAGTTGGATCGCCTGGATTTGTGTTCGGTTGTTCTGATTGAGATGAAGCAAACAAAGAAGCGGATTTATCATCTGAATTTCCTAGATTTTGTTTTAAAAGATCTGATTGAGCTGTTTTATCTTGATTTTTCATGATTAATACATTTTCTTATGATTTTTCGACCTTTTCCCTCCAGGGTAAGTATAGACCTCTTGCCCAATAACCTTTCTAATGCAATTTCCAGATTTTAGCTACGGCTTTGCAAAAATCTTTCAATACATACTCTGTATATGCTTCAAAATTTTTGCTTTGCCTCGCTCAAAATCTGAAAATTTCGTTACGAAAATTATTGGGCAAGAGGTCTAATTTAATTTTTAAGGAATATTTTTTGGGGATTGGATTCCAAGGACTGTCCTCAAATTACCAAATTTATACCTTAATAATTACTGACAGCACCATTGGTCGTCTCTGAGTTTTAGTATAAAGGAATTGGCCAATTTTGTCACGGATATTATCCTTAATATGGTTTTTATTAACTACATATTCATTCGGCGAGGTCTGATTAATGATTTTTTTGACTTTTTCCTTGGTTTGGTCAAGCAGTTCCTTTGATTCTCTTAAATAAACAAAACCGCGGGAAATAATATCTGGTTCGCCCCGCACCTGGCCGGTTCTACTGTCAACCACGGCAATAATGACAAACATTCCGTCTTGAGCCATCATTTGACGGTCACGCAGCACCACTTGTCCAACATCGCCGACTCCTAAGCCATCAACCATCACATAACTAGCCGGCGCTTTTTCCTTAGATATTTTAATTGAATTCTGATTAAGAAAAACAACATCTCCATTGCTGGGTATAATAATATTTTCCGGAGGAATGCCAACACTTTCGGCAATTTCACCGTGTAATTTCAACATATAATAATTGCCTTCAATGGGCATAAAAAATTTAGGTTTGACTAAATTCATCATCATTTTAAGGTCTTCAATGGGAGCGTGCCCGCCGGCATGAACATCCATCATTTCATAGTGAATAATCTTGGCTCCTTTTCTACAGAGAGTATCTCTTAAATTTTGGACTGTTCGTTCATTGCCCGGGACGACTGATGAAGAGAATATTACTGCATCTCCGGGCTGTATTTTAAGCTGACGGTGTTCGCCGGTGGCTAAACGCATCAGAACAGCGTTACTTTCGCCTTGAGCGCCAGTGCAAAGGATAAGGACCTTATTATCCGGCAGGGCATTGGCTTGTTTGGGACTAATTAAGGTATTTTTCTGGATTTTAAGATAACCTAATTCCCGGGCAATGGCCACATTAGCTTTCATACTATAACCGTCAACGGCTACCTGGCGGCCGAATTTTTCAGCTAACCAGATGATTTCCTGGACCCTGGTTAAAAGAGAGGCAAAAGTAGCGGTAATAATGCGCCCTTTTAAACCTTTAAAAATTTCTTCCAGAGTTTTTTGAATTTCGTTTTCCGAGAGAGAATGGCCCGGTATTTCAGAGTCAGTGCTGTCTGACATTAAAAGCAAAACACCTCTTTCTCCTAACTGGGTAATTTTAGCCAGGTCAGCTGGTTTTTCATTAATTGGGCTATGGTCAAATTTAAAATCACCGGTATGAACAATCAGGCCGACCGGCGTCTCAATGGCTAAACCCATGCTGTCAGGAATATTGTGATTAACATGGAAGAATTCAATTTTAAAGCAGCCCAAATTGATTTTGTCGTTAATTTTGACTTCTTGGATATCTAATTTCGGCGCCTGGGGAAAATCTTCCTGTCTTTTAAGAATCATTCCCCGGGTCAGGGCCGCCGTATAAATAGGCGGATTGCCTAAACGACCCATAGAGTGGGGAATCGCTCCAATATGGTCATAATGGCCATGAGTAATAATCACTCCGCGAATTTTCTCTCTTTTGTCCTTAAGATAAGCTGTATTGGGAATGATATAGTCAATGCCGGGCATATCTTCTTCTGGAAACTGCAGTCCTAAATCAACGATAATAATATCATTGCCATACTCAAAAACGGTCATATTGCGACCGACTTCTTCTAAACCGCCTAAAGGAATAATCCGCAGATTTTGTGTTGTTTTTGTCATAGTTTTAGTAAATTTAAGGGTGTTCCTAAGATAAAGCTTCAAGGACTGTCCTCGTATTAGCTCTTTAAATTGCTAATATGAGGACAGTCCTTGGTCTTGGAATCTTTTTAAAAAGTAAATATGAGGACAGTCCTTATCTTAGATCTTAGGACAGTCCCTTGTAATAGTGGGCGAGGCGGGATTCGAACCCGCAAGGTATTGCTACCACTAGTCCCTGAAACTAGCGTGTCTGCCAGTTCCACCACTCGCCCAGAATTAGCCAGAGTGGCTTTTATTCCTTCATCTTTTTCTTAAATTCTTCAATAGTTTCTTCGGCAAAGGGGTCAGTGCCGTATTCTTGGGCTAAATAATAGGAAGCCCAGTCAGCTAATATAATAGAAGAAAAGATTTTTTCCAATAAGCTTTGGCCGGTTAAATCAATAATTTCCGTGGGCAAGCCGCTTTCATTTAATATTTCGGCGGTCAAATCCATTCTTTTCTTGATTTTTGGCTGGTCAGTGGGGTCTTTTAAAATAAGGCAGTGGAAAATTGGTTGGTCATGGAATTGGCATTCTTTTTCATGAGCCATGCCTTCTAATTCGTTGTGGTTCAATTCAGGGAAATAATGAGTAAAAGCCGGTGAGTTTGAATTTTCGTTAAATTTAATTTTCCAGATATAGCCAAGCACTTTGAGCTTGTCTGAAACATAGATGATCGGGATTTTGCCTTTCAATTTTTGAGCCAAGTTCTGACCTTGATTTTCTTGTTCAGCCGGCTTTAGATTTTTAGCCATCTCTAAAATTTCCGAAGATCTGTCGTCAGTTAGACCACTTTTGGCTAAGATAGAATATAAAGCGGTAAAGATATAACCAGTGGCCATTCGGGGAACTAGACCGGTCGGAATTTCCACTAGAGGCGTCCCATTTTGCTGACAAAGCTCTTTTAATTGACCGCCTGAAGTAACTGCGGCCGTAGGCAGCCCCTTTTTGAGCGATTCCTGATAAGCGGCCAAGGGTTCTTCAGTATTACCCGAATAAGAACTAAAAATAGCCAAATCTTTTTTTGAATCAGGTAATTGATAGTTGCGATTAACTCGGATAGGTAAGTCAAGCCAAGCAGATAAAATATCAGCTGGCCAGGCACTGCCGCCCATGCCAGAAACTATGGCCTTCTCAAATTCACCCTCAATTTTAATTTGGCGGGCTAATTCCAGTCCTTTTTCGAATTGTTGAGGAAAATCTAAAATATGTTGACGCATAATTTCAAGGACTGTAATACAGGGACTGTCCCTAAGATACAGTCCTTGTTTTGTCGGGTTTATTTCCAGACTCTATTTATTTTAATATACCAATTCTCTATTTGAGAGAATCTTTGCGAATGGGTCGGTAATTTTTCTATAGAAGAAATCCCTTTGACTTTTTTATTAACTGGATAAAGATAATCCGGACTAAAGAGAAAAATCGCCGGCAGGTCCTCCATAACTAATTTCTGAAATTCTACATATTTAGCTATTCGTTCTTCCTGGTCTAATGTCTGGCGAGCTTCTTCTAAAAGTTTGTCCACTTTTTCATTCTGATAAAGGGCTAAGTTAAGACCAGGGTCTTTACGCTGAGCCGAATGCCAAAAGGCAAAAGGGTCAGGGTCAGCCCCGAGCACCTCGCCAAAAAGTAATGCTTCATACTCGCGAGGTCGCAAATAATCCTCCTGGAGAGTAACCGAGTCAATTATTTCCAGATTGATTTGAGCGCCGATTTTCTCCCATTGTTCTTTAATTAATTCCGCTGTTTGTTTTATCTCTGGCCAATCACTGGCTCTCAAGGTGATTTCTAATTTAGTTAATTCACCTTTAATTTCTTTTTCTCTAAGGCCATCTTCATCTTGGTCAGACCAGCCCGCCGCCTCTAAAATATTTTGGGCATGCTCTAAGGTAAAATCATAAATTTTTGTTTCGGTGGTATAGCCCAAACAACCTGACAAAAGAGGCGATTCAACCATGGCGCCTTTTCCCGCTAAAACTTTGTCAATAATTTCTTGCTTATTAGTCGCATAAGCCAGAGCCAAACGAACGGTTTCATCAATCAGGGCCTTGCTTTTGGTTTGGTTAAAGAAAACAGCGTAATAAATAGGCAGTTCAATCTGATAAAGGTTAAGATTGTTTTTAAGCTCGGAGAGATCGGCTGTTGAAATAGAGACCAGACCGTCTATCTGCCTTTTTTGATAGGCCTCGATTAATTTCTCTTTATTATTATAAAAGCGGAGAATAATCTTTTCAATAAAAGGACCTTGGGGTTGGCCTTCGGCAGACAATAAATAGAAATCTTCATTACGGGCTAATTCAATTGATTCAATTTTACCATTTTGAGATTTACTGAATTTTTTAAATTGATAAGGACCAGAGCCAATTGGTTTAAGATTGTATTCAGCTAAGGGGAAATTGGCTGCGGGAATGCCGGCCCAAAGATGTTTAGGTAAAACACCAAAGGTCAAATTATGCAAAAAAGGCGCATAAACGCTTTTAATTTTGAAACGAAGAGCAAAATCATCAACTTTTTCCACTTCCACATTCTGCCAGATATTTCTTAGAGGGCTTTTGTATTCTGGCTCTTGAATAGTTTTAATGGTAAAGATGATGTCATTAGCTGTTAAGGTTTCTCCGTCATGCCAAAGAATATTTTTTTTCAAAGAAATATAATAAGTCAGGCCGTCGTCTTCAATGGTATAGCCTTCAGCTAAATCAGGGATAAGGTTATTTTGGCCATCATATTTAAACAAACCGGAATAAATAAGTTGGACTAAATCACGGTCAACATCATTAGTTTGAGAGAGGACCGGATTGATATAGCGGGGCTGGCCAAGAAAACCTTCTTTGTATTGCCCGCCTATTTTTGGTTGAACCTGGGTGTGGTTAAGATAACAACTGATAAGTAACAAACAAGTAGAAACAATTATAACCAAAATCAGGCTGCGGGCTAACCAGCGTTCCCGAACCGGTAAAATCTTGGGCAGCTGAATCCATTGCCGGCGAATTGGCCATTTGCCTTCCGGCGGCAGAGCCAATTTAATCCGCTTCAAATAAGCTATTAATTTGTTTAAATAAGTACCAATGTTGATTAGAGGACAAGATTAAGAAAAGAGGAGATAATAAATAAACCAGCTAAAACAATTGTGGCAATAAAAAGAATTTTTTCAAAACCTCTTTTAGTATAATAACTAGCGCCGCCGCCTCCACCGCCAAAAAGAGCCGAACCGCCAGCCCCTCGTTGCTGAAAGAGAATAGCCACAATCAAGGCCAAAGCAATAATAATTTGCAAGATAGTTAAAATAGAATCCATTAATTTTCCTTATTTTTCTTTTTATAGCCAAAAACCAGATTAACCGCGCTGATAATTAAACTTCCCCAAAGATAAGTCCAAAATCCAGTAATGGTTAATTCCGGCACAAAATACTCCAAGAGCCATAACAGAACCATATTAATAACCAGAGTGAAAAGTCCTAAACTCAAGACAATCAGCGGAGTGGAAATAAGTTTCAAAATCGGCCTAATAAAAACATTAATCAATCCTAAGATTAATCCAGCGATGGCTAAGGTCAAGATATCGCCCTCAAAAACAAAGCCTGGCACTAAGTAATCAGCTAAAAAAATAGCCAGGCCATTGGTTAGAATCTGAATAATAAACCTCATTTTGACTGTTTAAAGATTAACATAGCCAGAAAAGTCAGTCAAGTTGTTTCCCTCTTGACAACCTTATCAGGATTTTCTATCATGAAGACGGTTCCTAGTTTTTCCATTGCTCTTTTCTCCTAATCAAAGCCCATTTCATGTGGCGCCCTTCCTTGGTTTTTCTTTACCTTCTTAATTTTTCCAAGGAAGGGTTTTTCATTTACTTTTCTTTCTTATTATTTCTCTTAATTTAAAAACGCTTTTTCCCGAAACCTTCATTCTTGGCTTTTTCTTCTTTTGCCGGCTCTTGGCTCTTTTTTCTACTTTTTTCTCAAATTGACTTAAATTATTTTTCATATTCCGATTATAGCATAACTATAAAGTCAAGGACAGATTGATTGAAGGGGACAGTCCCTAAGATACAGTCCTTGCAAACAAGGACTGTATATTAGGGACTGTCCCCGTATTATAAACAAAGACCGTCCTTAAATTAATTACTATTGACAAGGATATTTCTTTGTGATAAGCTCAAACCAACAGTGG
>CAZPQT010000010.1:0-23532 GCA_964589195.1 uncultured Candidatus Saccharibacteria bacterium | reverse complement strand
ACTAATCAGGAACTGTCCTCATATTTACTTTTTAAAAAGTAAATATGAGGACAGTTCCTGACCTACGATGAAATCCTTTTTTGCTATTCTAATTTTATTATTAGCAGTGATTTTCCAGACAACACTGGTTCCTTTTTTATCTCTCCGCGGGGTAATCCCTAATTTAGTTTTAGTTTTAATTTTGTTTTTAGTTATTTTTAAAAGTTTTCAAGAAACATGGTGGCTGATAATTTTAGCTGGTCTTTTTTTAGATTTATTATCAGGTTTGCCTTTGGGCTTGATTAGTTTGAGTTTATTAATTACCGCTTATTTGATTGACCGCTTTAACAGAAGTGTTTTTTCAGGAGCTAAAATTTGGCTGGTCGCCGCTTTGGTTGCTTTAGGTAGTTTATTTTATAATCTTATTTTAATTGGGTTGAGTAGGTTGTTTATCTTAATCAATCTTAGCCAAAAAGTTACTTATTCTAATGTTTTTTCTTGGGATTATTTAATTACTTTGTTTTTAATCATTGCCTATAACTTAGTTGCCTTGCTTTTCTTTTATGGAATTAAAAAAATATTTTATCAAAAACAAGGCGCGAGAGGATATTGAAGCAGAAGAAATTTTCTTAGATGCCGAGGCTATCCGCTCTTTAGAAGATAAGGGGAAATTAGAGCAGCCGATTAAGCGCCGTAATTTTTTCCTTTTCTATGCTCTAATTATTATTTGTTTGGCGGGATTATTGCTGCAGGCCGGTCATCTGGAAGTAATCAAAGGAGAATATTATCAGAATTTAGCCCAAGGTAATCGATTAAGAATTTATTCTTTGCCGGCTCCTCGCGGCATTATTTACGATCGTTTTCAGCAACCACTGGTCTATAATGTTCCCAGTTTTGATTTGGCGGTTAATTTAAATGATTTTTTAGATAATCCGCTTTCAGTTCAAGAAGAAATTTTGGAGAAGGTGGCCAAAATTTTGGAGGGAGAACTCTTCCAGGAGAAGTCCCATTTCCAAAAAGAAGAACTCAAACAAAAAATAGCCGAAGCCCAGGGTCAAGTCGGTCAGTTAGTTTTAGCTAAAAATATTGAGCGGTCAGCCGCCTTAATCTTAGAAAGTTTAATTAAGGATTGGCCGGGCTGGCGTCTGGAGAAAAACCCTCGTCGTCAATATATGACCGCTTCTTATTTCGCTCACATTTTAGGTTATACTGGGCAAGTTAGTCCGACTGATTTAGAAGAGCATCCTGATTATTCGTTAAATGACCAAATTGGCAAGATTGGTTTAGAATTACAATATGAATCTTTTTTACGGGGGCGACCTGGTCAAGAACAAATAGAGGTAGATTTCTCAGGTAAAACACAAAGTTTATTAGCCACTAAACCAGCTCAGTCCGGTCAAGGTCTGATTCTTCATATTGATGAAGAATTACAGAAAAAGGTCTATCAGAGTTTAGAGAAAACGCTTAATCAGTTGGGTTCAAAAAAAAAGGCGGCGGCTGTCGCCATGGACCCGCGAAATGGCGGTATTCTGGCTTTGGTCAGTTTGCCCAGTTTTGATAATAATCTTTTTGCCCAAGGCATTTCCCAAATAGATTTAGCTGTTTTAAAGAATGACCCAAATCTGCCATTTTTAAATCGAGCCTTAGCGGGCCAGTATCCTCCCGGTTCAACCATCAAACCGATGATTGCCGCGGCCGCTTTAGAAGAAGAAATCGTCAAACCCGAACAACAGATTAATTGTCAGGGGGGGTTAAGTATTGTTCATCAATACGAATCTCAAATTATTTATCATTATCCTGATTGGAAAGCCCATGGTTTAACGGATATAATCAAAGCAATTGCCCAGTCCTGTAATGTCTTTTTTTATACCGTTGGCGGCGGTTATGACCAGATAAACGGCTTAGGGGTAGAGGGAATTAAAAAATATCTTCAATATTTTGGTTTAGGCCAAGCCAGTCAAATAGATTTACCTCATGAGGAGATTGGTTTAATTCCGGACCGAGAGTGGAAAAAAGAAGCTAAACCAAATGAGGATTGGTATCTTGGCGATACTTATCATTTAGCCATTGGTCAGGGAGATATTTTAGTTACTCCCTTACAGCTCACTTCAGCCATAGCCAGTTTAGTTAACGGCAATATTTTGTATCAACCGCAATTAGTTGATAAAATTATTGACTCAAATAAAAAGATAGTGGAAGATATTCCGGCTAAAGTTATCCGACAAGAATTTATTAAATCAGAAAACATAAAAACAGTTCAAGAAGGAATGCGCCAGGCCGTCTTAACCGGTTCAGCTCGCGCTTTAGCTAATTTAGCAATCAAGGTAGCGGGCAAGACCGGCACGGCTCAATTTGGCACCAGAGGAGAAGCCCATGCTTGGTTTGTTGGTTACGCTCCCTATGAAGAGCCGCAAATTGTCCTAACTATTTTAATTGAAGGCGGCGGTTCAGGAGACCAAGCAGCTGTGCCAGTTGCCAAAGAAGTTTTAGAATGGTATTTTAGTCAGTAAGATCGTTTTGGGGTACGACTCCAGTTGCGACCTTAGTTACCATGAAATATATTTCAGCCGAAGGACGCCAAAAATTAAAAAAAGAATTAGAAGAACGAAGGACGATTAAACGCCAGGAAATTGCTCAGCGATTGGAGCATGCCAAGGATTTAGGGGATTTGAGTGAAAATGCTGAATACGCGGCCGCTAAAGAAGCTCAGGCATTTAACGAAGGCAGGATTTTAGAATTAGAGGAAATTATTAAGGAAGCCGCTCTGATTAGACCAAGCAGAAAAAAACAGAAGCAAGTTGAGATAGGTTCAATTGTTGAAGTGAAATTAATAGACCGGGTCAATCCCGTTAAAGGTTTCTTTGCCAAACAACAAACCCGCTTGCAGGCGAGGCAAACCTTTACTATTGTTGGCTTCCATGAGGCTGAACCAGGTCAGGGTAAAATTTCTAATGAATCACCTTTAGGTCAGGCCTTTTTTGGTCATCGAGTTGGTGATATAATTGAAGTGGAAACACCGAAAAAGAAAGTCAAGTATAAGATTGTCAAAATCAAATAAAATTTGGGATTAATTATGTCTTCCATTAAATCTATTAAACAAACCAGATTAAAGAAACTGGCCAATATTCAGAAAGAGGGTCTTAATCCTTATCCGGCCAAAGTTAAACGGACTCATACTTGTCAGGAGGCGATTGATGATTTTGAACAGCTGATGGTTGAAAAATCAGCTGAAGTCAGCCAAAGGCGACCCGCCTCTGGCCTGGGCGGATCCGTCTCTGGAGAAAAAGAGGTAGTTTTGGTTGGTCGTTTGCGGACTATCCGTGAACACGGCGGTTCTACTTTTGGGGACATTGAGGACGGTTCAGCTAAATTCCAGATTTACTTAAAAAAGGATGACTTAGGCGGCAAGGATTACAAATTTTTTCTGGATAATTTTGATATCGGCGATTTTATCGAAACTAAAGGAACTTTATTTTTGACTAAGAAAGGTGAAAAAACTCTTTTGGTTAAGGATTGTCAGATGTTAGCCAAGAGTTTTTCTCCTTTGCCGGAAAAATGGCATGGTCTTAAAGATGTGGAAGAGAGATTTCGCAAGAGATATTTAGACCTGTTAATGAATAAAGAAGTCAGAGAAATTTTTAAAAAACGAGGCGAAGTTGTTAAAAAAATAAGGAAGTTTTTAGAGAAAAATGAATTTATTGAAGTAGAAACGCCGATTTTACAGCTGTTGTACGGCGGGGCTAGCGCTAAACCATTCAAAACGCATCTTAATGCTTTAGATCTTGATTTATATTTAAGAATCGCTCCGGAATTATATTTAAAAAGATTGTTGGTGGGCGGCTTTGAAAGAATTTTTGAAATTGGACGATGTTTTAGAAATGAAGGCATAGATAGAGAGCATAATCCCGATTTTACTATGCTGGAGTGTTACGCGGCTTATTGGGATTGGAACAACTTAATGGAGTTTATGGAAGAACTGATGCATCATATTGATCCTAAAATTTTTCCTAAAAAGTGGGATAGGGTTGAATACAAAAATGTTGTTAAAAACGGCGATGAAAAAGAAAGTTTTGCCAAGATTAATAAACCGACTTTTGTTTTGCATATACCCAATATTCTTTTGTGTAAAAAAGGGGAGGCGCTTCAGGGAGTTGTTCGGGGAATAGAATTAATTAAGGCCTTTACAGAACAAAATAATCCCATAGAACAAAGAGAAGCATTTAAAGCGCAGGAAGTTTTGCGTAATAAAGGAGATAAGGAGGCCCAACCCTTAGACAATGATTTTTTGGAGGCTTTAGAGTACGGTATGCCTCCATCAGCCGGCTTCGGCTTGGGTTTAGACCGCTTAGTGGTTATTTTAACCAAGGCGCGCAGCTTAAGAGAATCAATTCTGTTTCCCTTAATGAAACCTAAGTGAAAAAGTAAGGGACTGTCCCTCGGATACAGTCCTTGAAACCAAAACCATGCTTGATATAAAATTCATTCGCGAAAACCCGGACGAGGTTAAGGATGGCTGTCGAAAGAAACAGGTCAAATGCGACATTGATTATCTTTTGGAATTGGATAAAAAAAGAAGGCAAATGCTTCAGGAAATAGAGGGATTCAAATCAGAACAAAATAAATTTAGTCAGCAGGCAGTTGATGAGGAACAGCGTAAAAAAGCTAAAGAGATTAAAGATAAAATAAAAAAATTAGAGCCAGAAATGGACAAGACAGAAAAGGAATTTATTGGTTTAATGAAGAAAATTCCTAATTTGCCGCTCGATGATGTACCAGAAGGTAAGAACGAAAAAGAAAATAAGTTTTTACGCAAGGAGGGCAAAAAGCCGAAACTTGATTTTTCACCCAAAGATTATTTAGCCGTTGCTGAAAAACTGGATATTATTGACATAGAAAGGGCGGCTAAAGTCAGCGGTACTCGTTTCGGTTATCTTAAAGGCGGGGCAGCTTTATTGGAATTTGCTTTAATCCAATTAGCTTTTGAAATTTTGACTAAGGAAGGATTCGTTCCGGTGATTCCGCCAGTCATGCTTAAAGAAAAGCCAATGGCCGGTATGGGTTATTTAGACCAAGGAGCAGACGAAGTTTATCACTTAGAAAAAGACAATTTGTATTTAGTTGGTACCTCCGAGCAATCAATAGGCGTTATGCACATGGACGAAATTCTAAAGGAAAAAGATTTACCTAAAAGATATGTTGGTTTTTCAACCTGTTTTCGGCGAGAAGCCGGCGCTTATGGTAAAGATACCAAGGGAATTCTAAGGGTTCATCAATTTGATAAAGCAGAGATGTTTAGTTTTTGCTTACCAGAAAAATCAAAAGAAGAGCATCAATTTTTATTATCAATGCAGGAAAAGTTGATGAAATTAATAGAGGTTCCTTACCAGGTAGTTCATTTATGTACTGGCGATACAGCAGCGCCTTCAGTTTCTACTTATGATATTGAGGCCTGGATGCCGGGACAAAATCAATATCGCGAAACCCATTCAACCAGCAATTGTACTGATTTTCAAGCAAGGCGGTTGAATATTAGGTACAAAAGTAAAGACGGTGTAAAGTTCGTTCATACTTTGAATGGAACAGCTTTTGCTCAAAGGTCAATTTTAGCTATTATTGAGAATTATCAGCAGAAAGATGGCAGCATTGAAGTTCCCAAGGTTTTGCGGAAGTATATGGCCGGAATGAAAAAAATCGGATGATCAGGGACTGAAAAATAATCAGGGACTGTCCCTAAGATACAGTCCCTCTTAAGAAGGACTGTATCTTAGGGACAGTCCCTGTGTTACAGTCCTTGTAGGCTATGAAAAAAACTCGCTTTCAGAAGAAAAAAACTTCTTCCCTCAAGAGAAAAATTTTCGGAGGGTTGTTTTTTTGTTTACTGGCCGGCTTAGCTTATTTTTTTATCTGGTCACCCGTTTTATGGATAGAGAAAATTGAATTTAAGGAAGAATTCAGGGACTGTCCTTCGGATACAGTCCTTAAATCAAGGACTGTATCCGAAGGACAGTCCCTGAATGTTCTGTCCCTGATTGTTCAAAACAATCTGGAGGAAAAACTTTGGCAATTTATTCCTCGAAAAAGCATTATTTTAGCGCCTCATGATAAAATTAAAGAGGATATTTTGGAGAGTTTTCCTGAAATTAAAGCAGTGGTGGTAAATAAAAAATTACCTCGTCTTGGTGCTTTGGCCTCTTTAACTAAGACGGCCGAGGCAACAATAGAGATAATTATAGAAAAAAGGAAAAGTATTGGTATTTGGTGTCAAATTAAGGAAGAAAATGTTATTGCCAGCGAGCACAACGAGCGAAACAATTCTCAAGAGAATAACGAGATTATGGAGCCTGTCCCGAGTGAAGCAGGAGATCTTTCTGCGGCTTCTGGCAATGACAATTTAACTGAACCAAAAATTACCAAATGTTTTTATATAGATAAAGAGGGGATTGTTTTTAAAGAATCACCTTTAATCAGCGGCAGTCTGGTTTTAAATATTTTTAGTTCCAAAAAACAGTTAGTTGATTTGAGAAACGAAGTCGTCTCTCCAGAGGCAATTGATTTTATTTTAACGATTAATAAAGAATTGCCAAAAATAAAGACGGTCACCGGACCGTCTTGGCAGATACTTGATTTTAAAATTATCTCTCCGGAAGATTTAAGAGTAAGAACCACTCAAGGATGTCAGATTTATTTTAATCCGACTTATTCAGTTGATTCGCAGCTTAAAGCCCTGGAAATGGCTTTAGAAAAAGAGATTAAGGAAAACTGGCCTTCCTTGGAATATATCGATTTAAGGATAGAGGGAAGAGTGTATTACAGGTAGAATTCAGGGATTGTAACTCAGGGACAGTCCCTGAATGCCTTCTTTTGTTATTCTATGTAATAAACAAAAATTGAATGACCAATTATCGTGACCGGCTCGTATTGGTTCAGCCAATTATAGTAGTCGGTTTTTTGGTTAAAACCGGGCGCTGGCAAAGCGCGACCGCCTTGAAGTAGAGTAGCCGAAACAGCCAGCCAACTATGGGGCGGTAAATCAGCTGGATTGCGGTCGCCCCACCAATCTTGAAATTTTTCTCCCAGATAATATTTTGCTGACCCGCCGCCGAAATAATTAAGATAAATTTTATTGATTTTGTTTTCTTCCACGAATTGGGTTAGTCGTTTCAAATCCTGTCCCCAGTCCAAATTAGAATCATTTACATATTTATAGCCATTACTTGCTCCGCCAACTACTTCATTAAAATAAGCTAAGAAATGTGGATAGACTTTAAATGTCCCAAAAGCATACCAGAAGAGCAAAATAACCAGGATTAAATATTTAAAATAAGTTTTTAGACAGATGAAGATACTTGTTCTGATAGTCCGACTGATGTCTTTTGGGGTAAGTTTGAATTTTTCTAAAACAGGCCAAAAAGAAAAACTCAACCATTTGGTAATTTGACCGCTGATTAAAAGATAAAGGATGGGAAAAGTAGGCAAGATATGACGGACGCCAATATTAAGATTGCTGGTGATACTGGTCGCCCAATAAAGCGCTAAAAAAGAAAGTAAGGCGAATTCCGTGAAGTATTTTTTTGTCCATTGAAAGAATCTTTGAAAAGGTCTTTGCCAGAAAGGTTTTTTAATTAGCCAAACAGCCGAAAATAAAGTGAGTAAGATTAAAACAAGAAAAGACAAAGGGACTTTAATCAGAAAAACAATCGGGAAATAATAATGCCAGCCCATATTGGAGACCTCGCCTAAGAAATAAGTAGTATTGCCGCCAGTGGCCCGGCGTAGAACCATTAAAAATCCCAGGAAGAATTGTCCATAAGGACGAAGCAGGGGCTTGTCAGCCATCCAAATAACTGGATCAGATATCTGTTTTACGGCAAAATCACGGAAATGAAATTGAGTATCAGCTAATTGTCTTTCCAGTGGATAATCCCATGTATGGAATAAATAGACAGGCCATATTAAGGCCAGACCGATTATTCCGATAAGAAGAAGACCAATTATCATTGTGAGGAGTGAGCGAAGAGAGCGACGCGGCAATCCTGTGGCATTTTTTGAGATTACTTCATTCTTTTTAGTTGTTTGTAGTGACAGCGGCTTGATAAGGGACCAAACTACCACCAAAAAAATAAAATACGGAACAAGCAAAACTAACGAGAATTTAGTCAACATAGCCAGGCCAAAAACCAAACCGGCTTTAATTAAATTCTTTTTGCTTGATTGCCGAAGCCATTTAATCAAATAATAGGTAGCAATAAAAAAGGCAGCGGCGGCTCCCACATCAGTAGCCACATAGCGGCTGTGAGCCAAAAAAGTAGGCGAGAAAGAATAAAGGAAAAGAGCCAGCAGACCAGCTTTGTTTCCGTAAAGCTCTTTAGCCCATCGGAAAATATAAAATCCCAAAACGAGCATGATTAAGAGCATAGGTAAACGGGCCCAGAAAATAATTTGGTCAGCATCGTTGTTGCTTTGGTAAAGAAAAACATTGCCAAATTCCCATTGGTCATTAATACCTTCTTGCCAGGATTTAACTCGGTTGGGGAAATTAATAGGGCTAGCCGTTAATTTTGAGCCAAGCCAGACAGATAGACCGGCCAAATCTTTTAACAGAGGCGGATGTTCTGGATTAATTCGCATATCCTTTTGGCTAATATAAGAATAGCCGGCCGGGATATGAGCCTGTTCGTCCATGGTAGCTGAATCATCCTGCATACTTAAAGAAGCCAAGAAGAACATTAAGACCAACAGACAACCAGCTAAGATATTTGTTATTTTATTGTTGAATTTTATCCTTAATTTCATTTTTTCTTGTCTTTCTTGATTTTACCATAAAACAAGATGTATAATCAACATATGGGAAAAATAAAAACAATTTCTATCCTATTGTTCCTAATTCTTTTGGGAATAGTTTTTCAGGCAGTCCGAGTTCCTGAAAATACGATTTTAGCTAGTCAGGCCTATCTGCCTAAAGCAGATTTAATCAAGGGAGCTGGTCCAGAAGTTTATGTTTTGGAAAACAGCGTCAAGCGCTGGATTCCTGACCCGGAAACTTTTGAATACTTCCGCTACAAATGGGCTAACGTCAAAACTATTTCCGATGCTTTTTTGAGCTCTTATCCCCAAGGCGATAATCTGGATAGATATGATGACTACCCGGAAGGAACTCTGTTAAAGGGAACCGGTCCGGAAGTTTATCTGATTGAAGCAGGTCAGCGACGTTGGTTTCCTAACCCCCGAATTTTCGAAGGGAATAATTTTGGTTGGAGATATATTTACCAGATTGACGATGACAAGCTGAATAAAATCAAGCAAGGCGACAATGTTACTTTGTCAGAGACCAATCAATATCCGGAGACAATTATTCTTCAAGGACCAGCCGAAGGAGAGATTTTGGAAACAGCCGAAGTTACTTTTAAGTATTCCGGAACCAATCCCTTAGGCGAGACCAGTGATTTATCTTTTGAAACTTATTTAGTTGGCCATGATACCAGATGGCGTAATCAGTATTCCAGTGATACGGAAACCTATAATCTATCAGAAGAAAGTAAAACATATACTTTTTTTGTTCGGGCTAAAAACGAAGAGGGTTATGCTGACCCCAGTCCGGCTTTTCGGACTTTCCAGATAGGGGTTTCTCCTTATTATCAAAAAGTGGAAATCAGAAATGTCTACGCTAATGAAGATAATTTTAGAAAAGACTATTTAGTGCTTCGGAATAATGATGACCAGTTGATTAATGTTACTGGATGGACCATTAAAACTAAAGGAGAAACAATAACTATTCCTCGAGCAGTTGAAAGACCACGTCATCCTTTTTCCGGTAGTAATAATTCTGATATTAAGTTGGCTTATCAAGGTGAAATTATTATTTCAGCTGGCTTAAGTCCCCAGGGGATAAACTTCCGGACAAATAAATGTACTGGTTATTTGGACCAGTTATCTCAATATCACCCTTCTTTGGACGAAGATTGTCCTTATTTAGACAAATCAGAGTATAGTCACTTGAAAAAAACCTGCCGTGATTTTATTAATGGCTTAAGCCGATGTGAAATACCGGATTATTCTGATAATCTGGAAATTACATTAGATAGCCAGTGTACTGGTTTCTTAACCGAAAAGTTTAATTACAGCCAGTGTTATCAGGATTATGAGAAAGAAGTAGATTTTCTGGGTGATAAATGGCGAGTTTTCCTGGGCAAATCAATAGATATTTTAGACAATGACGGTGATACTATTATTTTAAGAGATAAAAACGGACTGGTCGTTGATGAGTATAAATATGATTAGTAATTTAGGCTCTTAAGACCTAAATTACTTCATTGTTAACAATTCATTTTTATGGTAAAATAAAATAAAGTCGCTAGAACTAAATTAATGTCAAAAGGAGACAAATAAAATGCCAAAATCAATAAAAGATAATTTAATTAGTCAATTAGGTTTGGATGATTTACCCCAAGAGAAGAAAATAGAGTTGATGATGAAATGGGGAGATATTGTCCAGAAAGATATTATTATGCGGGTTTTAAAAGAACTGCCTGAAAACAATAAAGTCGAGTTAGATAGATTATTGGCAGCCAAAGGAGAGAATTTTAAAGAGATTTACAAATTTTTAGAAGGAAAAATGCCTAATTTAGACGATATTGTCAAAGAAGAAATCGAGAAGTTTAGAGAAGAAATAAAAGATAGTGCTAAGAAATTAGGAATATAATTTATAATATAAGGCGACCCGCCCAAATTTTAAAGAAGTTTAGGCGGGCAAGCAAATTTATGTCTATAGAAAAAGAACCATTTAAACCTCTGGAGGAACAAGACGAACCAATAACAGAAAGAGAAAAAGAGATGAAAGAAGGTGCCTTACCTTCGGTTTTAGAAGCGGCAGAAATAAGTAGAAAAGAATGGATGAAGAAACCAGAGGAAGAAATAAAAACTGATATAGGAGTAGAACAAGAAATTAACGAAGAATTAAGAGAAGAAGAAATACCAGCCAAGCGGAGTCAAATTAAAGAAGCCAGAGAAGCCCGTCAGGAAATGGTAAGATTGGAAGCCGAATATGATAAATATAAATTTTGGACAGGCGACATCAGCAAACATTTCAAAAAAGAAGATAAAGTCAAAGCTAAGAAAGATTATGAGCAGGCTAAGGGTAAATATAATGAATCTCAGAATAAATTATTAGGATTCTATTTAGAAAAAGCCCAAGATAGATGGACAGGTGAAGAAGGAAAGGCAAAATTCAAAGAATTTAGAGACGAAGTTATTTTTAGAAGAGCTTTTGGCCGAGAGCAGGAGAGGATTAGTCAGGCCAAGCAAGAAACTTTATCGGAGCAAGATAAGGGAAGATTTAGAGAAATTTTAGGGAAGATAGGTCAGGAATTTAATAAGATACCTAAGGGACGACGTTGGGTCTATACTGCTTTATTAGGTACTGGCGCGGCTTTAGGCATGGGAGCTATAGCTGCTCCAGCCGCCTTGGGTTATGCC
The DNA here is from genome assembly GCA_964589195.1 of uncultured Candidatus Saccharibacteria bacterium. Classification (GTDB taxonomy): domain Bacteria; phylum Patescibacteriota; class Minisyncoccia; order Portnoybacterales; family UBA2143; genus CAZPQT01. The sequence continues at coordinate 12,081 of CAZPQT010000010.1, read as the reverse complement.
AGTTTTCGTTTTGGTCGGGCCGCTTTTGCTTCTTTTAGCGCCTTAGGTATTAAAAAAATAGGAGATAATTTAGAAAAAAAATGGCTAAAGGAACATGGCAAGGGGAAAAGAGAAGAAAAAGTAAAAGAATCCTTAGCTGAACAAATGAAGCAGATTAATGATTTTGAACAGATGAATAAGTTGTTAATGGAAAAAAGAGAAGAGCGTGACGAGGAATTAGCCAAATTAGCCAAAGCCCAAAAATACTGGCAAGTCGGTAAGGTAGCCGCTATGATAGGCGCGGGCGGTGGCATTGCTTTCTGTGCTGGTCATTTTAATTTATTTGGTGGAGAGGCTGAAGTAGCTGAAATACACGAAAAGTTGAATGTAGGGGAAGAAGGGGATAAGGTAATCGGAATGTCGATACCGAAAGAAGAAATGGCAGCCGGACCGGCTGCCGAAGTAGCCGAAATGGGAGAAAGAACTTATCCATCTCCCTTCAAAGTTCCCGAAAAAATTGCCGCTGAATTGGAAAGAGGAGAGGTAGGAATCCCAGCCGCCAAGCCGCCAACCGCAGCAGAATTATATCCTGATGAGGGTGCTGAGGAAAAGCTATATCCTGATAAAGGCATTGGGGCGCCAAAAGAAGCGCCGATTACCAAGCCAGAGGAAGCTTACCAATTTCCTGAGGAAGTTGAGATGGTAACCCCGGAAAGAGGTTTGGCCGCTAATTTCACTTTAGAGTTAGGCCAGGGCGAGGTCCCTTCCCAATTGGAAAGAGTTTTTCATATGATGGCCGCTGACCACATGGACAAAGTGACCGATGCTTCGGGTATGTTTACCGAAGAACATGGGGCTAAGAGTTTGAATATTGCCGCTAACTTGGTTAAATTGGCTGAAGGTCGTGATGTTGCCGGCATCGACCACGGGGATTTTGCCAAAGTAGTCAGCTGGGACGCTAAAACTAATAGTTTAGAAATCAGGGACTACACTCAATTTAATCAGATGGTTGATAAATTAGAGGACCATGCCGATAAGCTTTGGCAGAGAGACGTTTTACAAAAAGGAGCGGTTGCTTATCTTGATGATATTAAAAAAGGCACTTGGGAGAGAATTATTCATGCTCAAGGGCTAGATAAAGCGGGCGAGACAGAAACCGGTATTGAAGGCCATGATGAAGTCACGGCTGATAAAATTACCGACTTTGACAAAAGTGAGATGGTTCAGGAAGCCGAGAAAACTCTGGAAGAAGTCAAAGCAGCGGTATCACCAGAGGTTGCCGAACAGATAGATGAGATGGTTCAGAAAGAAGAGTTAAGTCCTCACGAAGCAATTGAAAGAGCCAAAAAGATAGGAATAGCTGAAGAACCGATAGCTGGTCCGGAAGCTGAAGAGAAAGAGGCTATAAGAATAAGGGAAGAAGCCGAAAAAGCGGCTGAAAAATTAGAACCGCTTGCCGAAGCCCAATTAGACAAAGTCAGATTGAATCTAATGGATACTTACGATATGACCCTTGGTGAATCAGAAGCCATCTTTAGCGAAACAATAGGCAACTTGCTTAAGAACACGCCCGAAGATTTGGCAGACATCAGAGAGAGATTCGGGCCGGATCTTGATTTGAAACATGACGGTTGGTTTAGTTTTGGAGAATATAAAAAGTATTGCGAATTGGCCAACGACGTTCGAACGTTTGGGCCAAAACCGGAAGAAATGGATATGACCGTCGGTGAGTTTATAGCTAAGAAGCTATCACCTGAATTTGAAGGAGCAAAAGAAGAAGCTATAAATATTGAGTTGAAGAAAAAATAATCAATAGGGAAGTTTATAAAAAAAGAAAACCCCGGGGAGAAATTCTCCCTGGGGTTTTGGATTCGGGGTCACTTCCTTTAGAGGTCACTTCTTTTCGAAGCGGACCCGGCAACTATACTTGAAAGACCTGTAGTAATCGATCTCGCCTTCAGCCATGGAGACAAACACGGAGACAAAACATTCTTTCCCTTTGGTGTTCGGGTCCCACTTGACTGTTCGAAGCGGACCCGGCGACTATACTTGAAAGACCCGTAGTAATCGGTCTCGCCTCCAGCCACGGAGACAAAATAGTCTTTCCATTTGGTGTTCGGGTCCCACTTGACTGTGTCGTCCGGTCCCAATTTTTTGACCAGATACTCAATGCAACTGGCGGCTCTTTTTTTGGCCAACTCTTCATTGAACTTTTTCTTACCTCTCGGATCGGTATAGCCGACTACTTTTTTTTGCAGCTGTATTTTACCGATCAAGAGGTCAACCACCAACATGTCCAGACCTTCCATAATTTCCTTGGTTAGTTTGGATGAACCAACCTTGGTGTATTTGAATGGGGTAGTCCAGAAATAGTACTTTTGGGGCTTGTCGTGTCTTACCTCATCTTCGGCCTCGGCGATTAGCCTTTGCAAATCACTAAGCTTGTTTTCGTGCCTATCAAGTCTTTTTTCGTGGACATCAACTCGCTGACTCATCTTGGCCAATTTATCTTCTAGGGCATTGACCATACTGGTTTCAACGGGAGGAGCTGGGGCTGACGCTTCGTATAATTTTTTCAACTCGCCCTCCATCTTGTCTACTTTAAAGCCGGTGGAGGTGGCCATGTTAGCAACTTCCTGGCGCAGGATTTTTGAATTTTCATATAAGGTTTCTAATCTGTCGACTCTTTTGCTGAGCCGGCCGCCACAGCCTGCCATGACCATTGCTGTTAGTGTCGATAAAACTAATACTAATACCGCTCTTTTCATCACTGCCTCCTTTTTAGGGTTTAAGGACAATAGCTTAAAATTTAACGAACTCCCTTTATTTTAAATGTAGCATATTGTGTGGATTTTGTCAATATTAGGAAGGATTTGGCTGTTTGGGGAAAAGATAGTTGTTTGCCTTTTTTAATTTATGGTATAATTAACTTAATGGAAGAAAAGTCACTAGAAAATAATTCTTCGGTTGCCGGGGATAAATATCAAGAGTCAATCAAAGAAGAATCAATTAATTCCGAAGAAAAAGATTCTTTAGAAAAAGAAACCTCTTTGACTAAGGAGGAATCTTTAGGGCCAGCAGAGAAATCAATTGAAGAAAAAGCAGAAGCAGTTAGCGAGAAGAAAATTGAAGCAGAGCCGACTAAAGAAAAGTCCCCAACTGAAATTAGTCAACCAGCCGAAGAAAGAAAAATAGAAGAAGCTAAACCAACTGTGGCGGCGCCATCAGCTCAAGCACGGAAAAAAGCTAAGCAACTCAAGGATTTGGACCGCCCAAGCCAAGTCAAGGCGCTTTGTGATTTGGCTTTTCAAAAAGGATTGGCTTTTGCTATTGAGGTAGCCAAAACCTTAGACAATGCTTATGTCCTGGATGAATTTCACGATACTTTAGTTAGTGAGTTGTATAATAAGTTAATTGAGAAAGGCAAGTTGAAGCAGATGTAGCGACCCATTGAACAGGGACAGTCCCTAAGATACAGTCCTTGTTTCAAGGACTGTATCTTAGGGACTGTCCCTGTATGACTGTCTCTATATGGATTATATAAACCTCAATCAAATTCTTTTCTTAGCAACAATACTGCTGGCTCTGGTCATTGTCGTGGTCGGTAGTTTAATTTTTGTTCATCGGCTTAAAATTAAAGGTCGCTTAACCCGGGCTTTGAATATGAGCCTTTTTTTGATTACTTTGCCTAAGAAAAAAGTTAAGAAAGAAGAAGGCGAAGCGCCCAAAAGTGAAAAAGAAATTATTTCGGTCATGGAGCAACTCTATGCCAGTTTGAGTAATATTAGAGAAACCAAAGATATTTTTATTTACGGTCAACCCCATTTGGTTTTCGAGATAGCTACTCCGCAAATTGGCGAAGAAATCGCTTTTTATTTGGCTTTGCCGCGGGGCTATGAAGATGTTATTGAAAAACAAATTCATGGTTTTTATCCCGAGGCCTCAATTGCCAGAACCGAGGACTATAATATTTTTAATCCTCAGGGCGTATCAGCTGGTAGTTGTTTAAGATTAGCCAAGAGTTATGTTTTGCCTTTTAAAACCTATCAGAATTTAGAAAAAGACCCTCTTAATGAAATTACCAATACTTTAAGTAAATTAGAGGAGAAAGGAGAGGGGGCGGCTATTCAAATTATTATTCGGCCGACTCGAGCAAAACAATGGTCTACCTTGGGCTTAAAAATTGCCCAAGAAATGCAGCAGGGTAAAAATTATGAGTTGGCCAAAATAAAAGCTGAACGAGGATGGTTCCGCCGGAATCTTGGTTATGTTTTTGAAGTAATAAAAGGTTCTCCTCGGAGAAAAACAGAGCCCGGGCAGCCCTCTGAAGCCGAAGAAAAACCAGTCCTGACGCCTCTTCAGGAAGAAGTTATTAAGTCATTAGAAAGCAAGGCCAGCAAGGTTGGTTTTGACGTTAATTTAAGATTGTTGGTCTCTGCTGGCAGTCAGCCGCGGGCTGAACAAATACTTAGTCATTTAGAATCAGCTTTTGTCCAATTTAACGCGCCTAATTTGAATCAATTAAAATCATTCCGTCTGAAAAAAGGTCGAGGCTTGAAAAAATTAATTTATAATTTTTCTTTTCGCTTTTTTAATCAGGGACAAAAAGTGCTTTTAAATACCGAGGAATTGACCAGCTTATTTCATTTTCCAACTAGCACTATTGAAACACCCAAGGTTAAATTTTTGAAGGCTGAACCAGCGGCTCCGCCAGCTAATTTACCTAAAGAAGGAGCAATTTTGGGTAAGAATCTTTATCGGGGCCTAGAAACAGTGATTCGTCTGCAAAAAGATGACCGGCGGCGTCATCTTTATGTTGTTGGTCAGACGGGCACGGGTAAGTCCGTTTTTATGCGCAATATGATTGTTCAGGATATTAAAAAAGGACACGGGGTCGGCGTCTTGGATCCTCATGGTGATTTGGTTGAAGGTATTCTTGGTTTAGTTCCCCGGGAGCGAGCCGAAGACGTGGTCGTTCTTGACCCAGCTGATTTGGAACGGCCGCTGGGCTTAAATATGTTGGAATATGACCCCAAATATCCAGAACAAAAAACCTTTGTGGTTAATGAATTAATCAATATTTTTGATAAATTATATGATTTAAAGGCAACGGGCGGGCCGATGTTTGAACAATATACTCGTAATGCTCTTTTGCTTTTGATGGATGACCCCAGCGAAAAATTTACTTTAATGGAAGTATCTAAAGTTTTAGCTGATAAAGAATTTCGGGATCGTTTGTTAGTTAAGTGCCAAAATATAGTCGTTAAAGATTTCTGGGAAAAAGAAGCTGAGAAAGCCGGCGGTGAGGCCACTTTGCAGAATATCGTTCCTTATATTACTTCCAAATTCAATATCTTTATTGCCAATGATTATATGCGGCCGATTATCGGTCAGTCAGCCAGTTCTCTTAATTTCAGACAGATTATTGATGAACAGAAGATTCTCCTGGTTAATTTAAGCAAGGGTCGTTTAGGCGATATTAATAGTTCTTTGTTGGGTTTAATTGTTACCGGTAAATTATTAATGGCTGCTTTTTCGCGGATTGATATAGCTGAAGAGCAACGCCAGGATTTTTATCTTTATATGGATGAGTTTCAAAACTTTGCTACTGACAGCATTGCCACGATTCTTTCTGAAGCGAGAAAATATCGCTTGTGTCTGACTATAGCCCATCAATTTATTGGCCAGTTAGAAGATAAAATCCGTCAGGCCGTCTTTGGCAATGTTGGTTCTATGGTTAGTTTTCGGGTAGGGGCTGATGATGCTGAATTTTTAGTTAAGCAATTTGAACCGGTTTTTAATACTAACGACTTAATCAATATTGATAATTTCAACGCCTATATTAAGTTAATGATTAATAACGAAACTTCCAAACCCTTTAATCTTTTAACTTATCCGCCGGAAAAAGAGAAGCCAGCCGTGGCTCAAGCAATTAAAGAGCTGGTCCGCCTTAAATACGGTCGGGATAAGGTAATAGTTGAGCAGGAAATTGCCAGCCGTTGGCAAGTGCCTCCTTCTGCGGAAAGCCAATCTCCAGTGAGTCCGGATATGGAAGTAAAGTAAGTTTTATAAAAGGCATAAGAAGACAAAACACAAGGGGACAGTCCTTGAATTAACGATTGAGATGTTAATATGACTACTTGTCAAATATTAATTAAAGATCTTTTTTTAGATACTCTCTGGGAAATTATTTATTTTCCGCTTTGGTGGTATAGCCGCGGTTTGAAAAAAGCGGCTCTTTTTTGTTGGCAAAGAATTAAGGGGGGTTGGCGAGCTTTGGCTTTGTCAATTCTTCTGAAGAATTTTTTTAAACCAATGTACGGTCAGTCGGGAATGACGGCTTATGTTTTGAGCTTAAATACTCATTTCTGGCAAATTCTTTGGCGATTTTTTATAATCGTCGGCTGGTTTATTTTTTGGCTTTTTATTTTATTGCTTTGGCTGATCCTGCCTATTTTTATTATTTGGCAATTGATGGTTTAGCATAAGGGACTGTCCCTGAAATACAGTCCTTGAAGGACTGTCCTTAAGATTTAAAATATGCCTCAAACTATTTCTCAAGAAGAAAATCTTAATTTTCAATCCGGTCTTAATCTTTTAACGATTATCCAAAGAAGATTAAAGAGAATTTTAGGTTGGCTGGTTTTTCTTTTTTTAATTCTTTTTGGGTTTTATGGAATTTATTCCCTGAGTAAATCTGCCTTAGGCAGAGAAATTGAAGGGTGTTTAAATATTTTCTATTTTTCCTTACTGTCCGATATGTTTCTTTTTTATCTCTGGCGGCGGCAAAGGGAAAAAGTTGAGAGAATTAAATCAGCTCCCGCTAAAAAGAAAGTAGAAATTTCTTTGTTCTTAGATAAAACAGCCCAAAAATCACTGGAAAAAGCCTGGTTTTTTTGTTATAGACATGATTATCATTTTGTCCGACCAATTCATCTTTTTGCTTCTTTTTTAAAAAAGAAAAATTTTAAGAGAATCTTAAAACGGCTGGATTGCCAGCCAGAAAAGGTTATTGAGAAAATTAAAGTTGTTTTAAGAAGTTCTTCTTTTTTTCCTGATTCAGATAAATTACGTTCTGGGGCGAGTTCACTGCTGGACAAAGAAAGAAGTATTTTAGGGCCAAAAATATCGTCTGATTTTAAGGAAATCTTTTTTATCGCTTATCTTTTTTGCCTAAAACAAGGGAAAAAGCAAATTAGTTCTTTAGATATTCTTTGGGCGATTAGTCGCCAAAAAAACTTAGTCCGGATGATTTTTGATGAATTTGGCGTTAGCCCGGAAGAAATTGCCCGAGTTATTCAATGGACGGAATTGGAAGAACGGATTAAAAAATGGCAAAGAGTATTTTTTTGGTCTCGTCTTTTCAAACCGAAAGGCAAGCTTAATCGGGCGATGACGGCTGCGGCGACACCTCTTTTAGATAGAGTCAGTCAGGACCTGACTCTTTCAGCCCGCCAGGGTGAATTGGAATTTGTTGTTGGCCGGCGAAAAGAAATTGAAAGAATTTTTAATTTTTTCAGTTCAGGACGGCCAGGCGTCATTTTAGTCGGACCAAGTGAAGTAGGTAAAAAAGCTGTTTTGAAAAAGCTGGCTCAAATGATGGTTGAGGAGAATGTCCCCGATTTTTTAAAGGATAAAAGATTGGTTAAATTGGACTTAGCCGGTTTAGTTGGCCTGGCCAATACCCAACAAAAAGGTGAGGAATATTTGAAAAAGATTATTTTTGAAGTTAATCGAGCTGGTAATATTGTTTTGGTCATTGAAAATATTGGCAGTTTGGTTGGCTTAAAAACTCAAACAAGCGGTTTGGACTTTGCGGAAATATTAGCTTCCGCTTTAGACAGAAATTTCTTTTTCTTTGTCGGGACTACCTGGCCGGAAGAATTTTCTTCTAAAATTGAAGGAAAAATTTTAGGTCGGCTTTTGAATAAAATTGAGGTAGCGCTTCCTTCAAGGGATTTACTTTGGCAGATTTTAATCAGCAAGATTTTTATTATCGAAAGAGAATTAAAGATTTTATTTTCGGCCGATGCTCTTGACCAAGCCATTGATTTGGCTGACCAGTATCTTTATGGTCAGGCCTTGCCGGCTAAAGTTACCGGCCTTTTAGAAGAAGTCGCTTATTTAGTCAGAAGCCAAAGAGGTAAAGATAGTTTAATTAAAGGTAACGACATTATTCAATTAGTCGCTCGAAAAACACAGGTTCCCTTGGGTCAGGTTGAGGAAGCTGAAAAAGAAAAGCTGCTTCATTTGGAGGAAATAATCCATCAGCGAGTAATCAATCAAGAAGAAGCGGTTAAGGCAGTGGGAGCAGCCCTGCGGCGGAGTCGGCTGGAAATGTCTCGGCGAAAAAAGCCCATTTGCAATTTTCTTTTTATCGGACCAACCGGGGTAGGTAAGACAGAATTAGCCAAAACCTTAGCCCGCGTTTATTTTGGCCAGGAGAAGAAAATGATTCGTTTGGATATGTCTGAATACCAAGAAAAAAGAGGTTTAAGGAGGTTAATTGGCTTGCGTTCTGAAGAAGGTCTTCAAAAAGGTTATCTAACTGAAGCAGTCAAGCGTCAACCTCATTCGCTTTTGCTTTTGGATGAAATAGAAAAAGCCGAGCCCGATATTTTGAATTTATTCTTACAGGTTATGGACGATGGCCGCCTGACTGATGTTTCTGGAGAGACAATTAATTTTACCAATGTTATTTTAATTGCTACTTCTAACGCCGGAACGCATTTCATTCAAAAGAAAATTAGCCAGAAAGTTGCTTATGATGAAATTTACCGCCAGTTAAAAGAAAAAGTTTTATTAGAATACTTTCGGCCCGAGTTTTTGAATCGCTTTGATAAAATTGTCTTATTCAGAACTTTGACCATGGAAAATATGTTTCAGATTACCCGGTTATTTTTAAGGGTAATCAAAGAGAAATTAGCCGAAAAAGGAATTAATTTAGAAGTAGAAGAAGAGGCAGCCAGAGAATTAGCCGCAGCTGGTTTTGACCCCTTGAATGGAGCGCGGCCTTTGCAAAGAGTTATCCAGGACAAGGTGGAGAATATTGTCGCCCGTTTGTTTTTGGAGGATAAAATCAAACGTCGCGATAAATTGCTTTTGAAAAAAGGACTGGTTTTTGAAGTCAAAAAAGCCCCAGCTATTTAAATTTTTTTGAACAGTGTGATATAATAAATGTAATATGTCATCAAAACTCATCCGCCAATTTAGTAAATTCGTCGTCATCGGCTTTATGAACACCGCCATTGATTTTGCTGTTTTGAATTTGTTAATGTGGCAGACAGGTATTTATAAAGGCCAATGGATTATTTTGCTTAATGCCATTGCTTTTGCTGTGGCCGTGATTAACAGTTATTTTTGGAATAAGTTTTGGACTTTTCGGGCTAAAGAAGCTGATGAACCCGGTGAAATAGCTAAAGAATTTTCTCAATTTATTGTGGTTACCCTGGTTGGCTTAGCCATTAACAGTAGTATTGTTTTTGGGGTGACCACTTTTATTCCGCCATTTTTTGACTTGAGTCCGGAACTCTGGGCTAATTTAGCCAAAGCTGCGGCCACTGGTTTTTCTCTGATCTGGAACTTTATTGGTTATAAATTTATTGTTTTTAAGAAGTAAAAGAATATAAGGGGACAAATGTAAGGGGACAGTCCCTCAGATACAGTCCTTGTTTACAAGGACTGTATCTGAGGGACTGTCCCCGTCGTAGTAATTTTATCCCCGCAACTCAATAACTCGTAATAAAACCCTGATTTAGTCATATAATCAGGGCTTTTGTTTTTGTTCTAATGTGATATACTGATGGCGTATGGAAAACCTTGTCCTCTATCGTAAATACCGACCTAAAACCTTTAAAGAGGTAGTTGGTCAGGAACATGTTATCCGCACCCTGACCAACGCTATAAGCATGAATAAAGTTGCCCATGCTTATTTATTCACCGGTCCTAGAGGTACCGGAAAAACCACCGTGGCCAGATTATTAGCCAAGGCAGTTAATTGCCAAGACCGCCAGAACCACGAACCCTGCAATAAATGCCCGGCCTGTCAGGAAATCAATCAATCTCGGGCCTTGGATTTAGTTGAAATTGATGCGGCTTCCAACCGGGGGATTGATGAAATCAGGGAACTGCGCGACGGCATCAAATTCACTCCAACTAGTTTAAAATACAAGGTTTTTATAATTGACGAAGTCCATCAATTAACCCGCGAGGCCTTTAATGCTTTGTTAAAAACATTAGAAGAGCCGCCCGCCCACGCTATTTTTATCTTAGCCACCACGGAAATTCATAAAGTTCCCCAAACAATAATTTCCCGCTGTCAGAGATTTGATTTTCACAAATTAACCTTAGATAAAATTGTTGAACGGCTTAATTGGATTAGCCAGCAGGAAAAAGTATCCATAGAAAAACCAGCTTTAGAATCGATTGCCTTAAATGCTGACGGTTCAATTCGCGATGGTGAAAGTTTGCTCGGTCAGATTATGGCCATGGAAGATAAAAATATTACCTTGGAAGAAGTCCAGACCATTTTAGGGGTAGTTGATGTTAAAGCCGTTCAGGATTTAATCGAATATTTAGTAGAGAAAAAAAATGGCCAGGCAATTTCCCATATTAATCAGGTAGCTAATCAGGGTTATGATTTGGTCCAATTCACCAAGTCCCTAGTCAGTTATTTAAGAAAAATGATGATTCTTAAAGTTGACCCTAATTTAACTAAATTAGTCGCCTCTGAATTGACGAAAGAGCAGTTAGATAGCATAATAAGACAAGGACAGAGCTTTTCTCAGCTCGACTTAATCAAAACAATCCACCTTTTTATCCAGGCCGGCAACCAAATCAAATCCGCTGATTTCCCGCAACTGCCTCTGGAATTAGCCGTGGTGGAATGTTGCCAAATTGGGGAGTAGCCAAGCGGTAAGGCAACGGCCTTTGGCGCCGTGATCGGGGGTTCGAATCCCTCCTCCCCAGCACGAGTCAGCGCAGTATCGAGGCAGACCGGAGGGCGTTTGTTTAAGCCAAATTTTCAGAATCGCCGAAATTTGTCCCGGACGGTTCAAAATAATAAAAGTCGAAAAACGGCTTGAAATAAGGATAAATTCGGTTCGAGTCCCAGAAGGGTCGAGAGAGATTACAAATATGAACTTAGCTATTTTATTTTGGTTTTACAAAGAGCCAAAAATCTGTGAGAACAGATTAAAACTTATTAAGAAATACAATCCAAGCCTTAAGGTTTATGGACTATTCGGCGGTAAGGTTTCAGAAGCAGAATCATATAAAGAAAAATTAAGTGATTATCTGGATGATTTTTATACGTTTGATTTAGACAAAGATTCAGATTGGAGATGGATTAACGGCGACTTAATGATCTTAGATTGGTTTGATAAAAAAGGCAGAGATTTAGACTGGGACAGTATCGCTATTGTTCAGTGGGATATGCTTGTATTTGATTCTTTATTAAATCAGTTTGCCGGAATAAAAAAAGACCAAATCTATTTATCCGGTTTAAGAGAGATAGACAAAGAAGTTGAGAATAAGTGGGACTGGGTAGAACCAGGCAGTAAAGAAAGACAGAATTATTTAGAGTTTCTTGAATATGTAAAAAAGAATTACGGATATACAGGTAGACCTCCACTTTGCAGTTTGTTTATTTTTCAAATTTTTCCAAGAATGTTTCTTGAAAAATATCTAACAGTGAAGAATAGAGAAGTTGGTATGCTTGAATATAAAATTCCTATTTACGCCAAAATATTCGGTATAGATTTTTTTAAGAAGGATATCGGGGTGCATTGGTTTAGCGATAAACAGAAACCATTAAATGCGGTTCCTAAAGAAATACCGAGGGATTATATTGATAAGCGATTAAAAAAGAAAGATGACTGGAGAATTTTTCATCCTTATTACAAAATTTGGAGAGAGTAGAATTAAGGATAAAAAGTATTAATTTTGACAACCCCATCCGAGATTCGAACCAGACAAAAACAGACAAAAAACATAGATTTCATCAGCGTTTTCCAGTACCAGACCAGAGTGGTTCAAATGGACTGATACCAGCACGAGTCAGCGCGGTATCGAGGCAGACCCGAGAGCGTTTATTTAAGCCAA